>NZ_JBJMQP010000055.1:0-126106 GCF_045802625.1 Hyalangium sp.
AGGGACGGCAGGTGCACCTGATCGCCTTCGGCGCGAGCAAGGGGGCGGCGGTCACGGCCATGGTGCACGGCCCCATCAGCCCGCGGTGCCCGGCGTCCTTCCTCCAACTCCACCAGAACGTGCACCTGTGGCTGGACTCGGTCGCGGCCCGCGGAGTGCAGCGCCGCTGAGTCTTGAAGCGCAGCGGCGCCTGTGGACTTTGGATCAGTAGGTGTTGTTGGCGGACACGCTCTGCAGCTTCGCCTCGCGCACGCGGCGCAGCAGCGAGACGAACTCCTGGCGATCCTCCATGCCGTCGGTGGCGCCCTGGGCGAGCTCCTCCGCCACGGCGAGGCTCCAGTCGCTGGCCTGCGGCGCGCCTCGGAGGATGTCCGCCGTGCCGGCCACCGCCGTGGCGAAGCGCATGTCCGCCGAGGCCTCGGCCAGCTTGCTCCGGAGCTGCTCTCGCGCGAACGAGAAGCTCTGCTCGGCCGCCTCGCTGCCCGAGGGCGTCTTGGCGCGCACGCGCACCGTCGCCACCTTCGTGCCCTCGCCCGTCAGCTCCACCTCGTACAGCGCCGTGACGGTGTGGCCCGCGCCGATCTCGCCCGCGTCCACCTTGTCGTTGCGGAAGTCCCGGTCCGCGATGGCCCGGTTCTCGTAGCCGATCAGCCGGTAGCCGCGCACCGCCGTCTTGTCGAACTCCACCTGCACCTTCACGTCCTTGGCGATCACCTCCAGCACCCCCGCGAGCTGCTCCTGGAACACCCGGCGGGCCTCCTTCTCGCTGTCGATGTAGAAGCAGTTGCCGTTGCCCTTGTCGGCCAGCCGCTCCATCAGGTCATCGCGGTAGTTGCCCATGCCGAAGCCGATGGTCGACAGCGTCACCCCCTCGTCCACGTAGCCGTGGATGGCCTCCAGCATCTCGTTCGCGCTGCGGAAGTGCCCCAGGTTGGTATCTCCATCCGTGAGGACGATCACGCGCGAGACGGCGTTCGGCCCCGCGTACTTCACCGCGTGCTGATAGGCCAGCTTCAGCCCATCCCCCATGGCGGTGCCGCCTCTCGCGCTCAGCGAGTCGAGCGCGGCGAAGATCTCCTGACGCTGCGAGGCCGGCGTGGGCGGCAGCACGTCACGCACGTCCCCCGCGTAGGTGGTGATGGCCACGGTGTCCGCCTCGTTGAGCCCGTCCACCGCCAGCTTGATCGAGCGCACGGCCAGCGGCAGCTTGTCCGGCTGACCCATGGAGCCGCTGGTGTCCACCAGGAAGACGATATGGGTCGGCTTGCGCTCGCTGCGGCCCAACCGGCGGCCCTGGAGCCCCACCTTGAGCAGCTGCCTCCCCGGTGAGAAGGGAGAGGGCGCGCCCTCGAGATCCACCCGGAAGTCCCCCTCCGTGGGCGCCGGGAGGTGATACTTGAAATAGTTCACCCACTCCTCCACGCGGACCGAGTCCCGGGGCGGCAGCGAGCCCTCGTTCACGTAGCGGCGGAACAGGGCGTAGGAGGCCGTGTCCACGTCCACCGCGAAGGTGGAGAGGGCGTCCTCGGAGGTGAGGGTGAACGGGTTGGGGCGCGTCCCGGCGTGGGTGTTGCCGGTGGGCAGCGGCTCGGCGGCCAGCATGGCCTTCTTCGAGGACGGGCTGGTGAAGCCGTGGATGGATCTGAGCGCCACGGGAGGAGGCGCAGTCGGCGAGGGGGCCGAGCCGTACTCGTTGTTCTCCGCGAAGCTCTTCATCGTCTTGCGGCTGAGGCTGTCCGCTCGCACCGGGTACGCCTCGGGGGAAGCCGAGCCCAGTGATGACGCGCTCGCGCCCATGAGCTTACGGAAGTTGTCACCGAACAGGGTGATGGCGCCTACCAGGACCACGACTGCCGCCAAGGTGAAGAAGATGACCTTGGACATCCTTCCGGAACCCTTCATGTGCGCGAACCTCATTGAAGCGTGGGGGGTGGCACCAACGCAGGCATGATTCGCACGTCGCGCCGCCGCGCGCGTCCGTCATTCGACCGAGGGTCGGTCATCGGGAGGATGGGGCAGGCGCTGACCCAGGGATCGGCTCGAGCCACACGGAGTGGCCGTCCGTATCCTGCTCGCTCAAGTCGATGACCCAGGTGCGATACCAGGTGTGGTCCTGCACGATCAGGTGGTCGCGCTCATCGAACGCGAGATCTCCCGGGGCTCCCATGGGCAATCGGATGGTCGCGTCCGGTGACTGCTGATGGAGCGGGTCGCGGTAGAAGTAGAGCTGTTTCCAGGCCCGGGCCCGAGCATCGGGGTAGTAGCCATCGTTGCCGATGACGGCCTCGTTCCGGCTGTTGAAGGCGATCGTGACGGGCGAGTAGGGGACATTCTCGGGGCCCCAGCCGCAGCTCTGCGGCGAAGCCGGGTCACCGTTCAGGTGGGCGTTGAAGATGTTCCGGGCCTTCACCTGGGGGAACAGCCCCTTCGCGTCCGCCAGATCCTGCGCGAAGAAGACGGAGATGCGATCGTTGCCGTGGCACTCGTAGGTGTTCTCCACGACGTAGAGGTTGCCGAGACGGTCGAACTGGATCTTCAGCGGCTCGCACAGCGTGGTGGCGTCAGGGTGGTCCTGGCCTCGGCCCTGGTTGCACTCGACGCCCGTCCTGTCCGTCTGCCCCAACACCATGTCCACGTGCAGCCGGCCACCGAGGTTGCCGGAGTCACTCACTCGCAGCATCCGGCTGTGGCCTCGGTCGGCGATCCAGAGCTTGCGCTGGCGCGGATCGAAGGCCACCCCCTCGGCGCGGTAGTCCACGGGCGCCTCGGTGTCCGCCCAGTACAGCGGGACGCGAGGGGCCAACGGCCTGGAGGTGTTCGTGAGGGGGAGCTGGAAGACCATGAGCGGCCCGCCTGAGTTGAGGGTCCACAGCCGCTGCGCGTCATCGATCGCGGAGAAGGCCCGGCTTGGCATCTGGAAGAGGTTGTCGTCGCGGGTGTTGGGCCGGCGCTGGTTCACCACTACATCCGCGGGGGCACCCCAGGGCTTGTGGAGGTAGTCGTTCCATACGAGCAGCCGAAGCTCGTCCTGGACGATGAGCTGGTCGCGGAAGACGGCCACTCCCACCGCCTCGCCCACCTTGCGGTTTGCTACCGCTGGACGGCCCAGCAGGACCGCGTCCGGGTGCGGCGGGCAGCTCTGGCCCCCCACGGTGACGAAGTCATACGGCAGGCGGTGGCGCACGACGTTGGACAGGGGAATGAACTCATTGGCGAAGTACAGGTTGCCCGCGTCGTCCTGGCCGATGGATCCACCGGGATTCATCAGCCCCTTGTCCTGGTAGAGGTTGTAGGGGCACCCCGCGTACTGCTGATCTCCACCGAGCTCGGCCATGGAGCGCGAGCCGATGATGTGCACCACGTTCCCCTCGTCGTCGAGCAGCAGGGCCCGCTGGCCGCTGTGCTCGTTGACCCAGAAGACGCCCTGCCCATAGGGGGCCTGCGTGGAGCGGTTGAACTCGAGCCCCGTGGCTTGGAAGTAGTAGGAGTCGATCCACTGAGCCACGGGCCCCTTGTACTGAGGGGTGATCACGCGAGTGGCGGACATTCCGTTGGAGAAGGGCGGCTCGAACACCAGCAGGCGGGCGGCGAACGGGCCCTCTGTGCCCGTCTCGTCGAGGACGTAGAGTGCCCCGGTGGCGGGGTTCACCTTGGCCAGGGTGGGGTGGCAGAGGCGATTGAGTTCGAACGCCGAGGGCTGGGGAGGGCTGCAGCCCTCCTCATTGAAGGAGGTGAAGTCGCTCTGTCCCAGCACCAGATCCGCCGTCTGCTCCCCAGGAGGGAAGCGCAAGACGCGCCGGTTGCCCAGGTCCGCCACCCACACGTTCCCCTTTGGATCGATCGACACCGAGCCCTTGTTGGTGCTGTCCCACCAGGTGTCGAAGCTGAGCGAGCGCGCATCGCGCTGGGTCCGGCCCTTCCCACGGTTGGGCCCGGTGGTGGTGAAGTCCTCCTGGCCGATGACCCGGTCCGCGAGCGTGTCGCCCTTGCCCTCCGTCTTGTCCGGGCTGAAGGGCTGATCGAAGCGCAGGACGCGGTGGTTGTACGCGTCTCCCAGGTAGAGGTTGCCCTGCGCGTCGACATCGAAGTTGAAGCGCCCCCATTGCTCGGCGGTGTTGGTGCCGTGGGGATAGTTCAGCAGGCACAGGGAGCTGGCGCTCGCTGGCCCATCCGAGCCGAGGTTGACGTCTCCGTTGCAGGCCCCGCTCGAAGGGTCTGGCTGGCCGAAGATCAAGTCGGCGTCGCGCGCCGGGTTGATCACACAGCGATTGTTGGGGGCACAGTCCGTGTCGTTGGTGCACTCCTGCGTCCGGGTGCCCTGGCAGGTGCCCAGTGCTCGGAAGCCCAGCACCCGGCTGTTTCCCGCGTCCACCACGTAGACGTGGTTGGGCTTGGCGCTCCGGTCCACCACCACGCCCGCCGGGTGGTACGCGGAGTGTCCGTTGGGCAGGTCGCGCGAGGCCTCGCGGTACGTCTTCTGCCCGAAGAGCTTCAGCAGGCGCACCGGGCGCCCGTAGAAGACGATGCTTTCATCCTCGCCACCAATGGCCACGCCTTGGGTGCCCGCGTCCACGGAGCTCGTTGCTCCCGTGGTACCTGGCGCTCCCGCGTCCCAGGGGGCCTCCTGAGAGAGGCCAGGACCGGGCTCAGCAGTGGAGAGCCTCCGCAGGTACAGGAAGGCAAACCATGCGAGCAGCACCGCGGTTCCCAGCAGGAGGCTTGCCTTGCGAGCGTTCACGAGGATCTCCTGAACATCAGGCCGGGCGCGACGCTAGCACGCGCCCTTCTCAACCCAGGGCATGGTCTCGATCGAGTTCGCGCTATCGCCGGGCTTGAGGCTCCAGCCGAGCCTTGGGAGCGGCAGGAGGCGCGGGGCGTGGCGCGGGACGCGTGGCCACGGCGGGCCTGCTCTTCGAGGCGAGCACCGGGCGCGGGGGTGGAGGCGGAGGCCGCAGGCGCTCGTAGGCGGACATCACCTTCGCTACGTAGAACTCCGTCTCTCCGTTGTGCGGCACCTGCCCATCCACCGCGCCCGGCCCCGCGTTGTACGCCGCGACGGCCAGGCGTACGTCGTTGAACCGCGCGAGCTGCTCGGACAGGTAGCGCGCGCTGGCCTCCACTGCGGGCCCGGGCTCGAAGGGATCCTCCACCTTCAGCATCTGCGCGGTGCCGGGCATGAGCTGGCCAGGACCCATGGCGCCCGCGGGGGAGATGCGGTGCGGGTGCACCTCGGACTCCACCTCCACGAGCGCATGGAGCAGCCCCGCGGGCAGGTGGTGACGGTGCTCGGCCTGGGCGATGAGGGGCTCCATCGGCGCGTGCCCGCTCAGCAGGCACGCGGGCCGGTGCCGCGCGTACGCCCCCAGCGCGTGCAGCTTCGCCTCCAGGAACGAGAAGGAGAGGGGAGACACCGCGCTCTCACCAAAGAACCCGACCGCCAGGTTGAGCAGCACCAGCGGCCCCAGGACGCACAGCCCCAGCCACACCCACCCCGGAATGGGGAGTCCGCTCCTGACCCGCTTGCGCGCCACGGCTCTACCCTTAAGGGCGCTTGGGCTTGCCGTCCATCTTCCGGCGGCCCGGCGCCTCGCCCGGAGGCAGCCGCAGGCCGTCCAGCACCAGCGTGGTGAGGGCGTCCGGCAGCTCCAGCGGATTGCCGATCTCCTCCTCGCTGAGCAGCGCTAGCAGCAGCCGCTCCACCGCGCCCACCACCGCGAGCCCGCTCACCGCCGGGCGGATCGGGCGCAGCAGCCCATGGGTGTGGGCCTTCTCGGTGATGTCCACCGCGTGCCGGGACAGCAGCCGCGCCAGCTCCACGACTTTTACTCGCGCCCCCACGGCGGGGCCTCGGCACTCCTGCAGGTAGAGCCGCACCACGTCCGGATACTGCAGCAGCGAGCCAGCGATGATGGCCGCCACCGCCCGGTACGCATCGAACATGGCCTCCACGTCACGCGCCGCGGCCAGGGCTCGGCCGCACGTCTCCAGGCCGGTGAGCAGCTCCCGCCGCACCGGTTCCAGCAGCGCGTCCACCAGGGCCGTCTGATCCTCGAAGTACCGGTAGAACGTCCCCTTGGCGACTCCCGCGGCCTGGGTGATGTCGTCAATCGTCACCCCGTCCAACCCCCGCTCGACGAACAGGCGCAGGCCCGCCTCGCTCAGCTCCTTCATCCGCTCGCGGCGGTTGGTGTCCCTCGCCCCTCCCTGAGGTCCAGGGCGGCGCCGAGGCGATGCGGCGGGTGGAGTGGTGGCGGACGGACGGTGCGGGTTTCGTGGCGAGCGCATTTCGTTGCGATTTATAAAAAAAGTGACCAAATAGTCATTATTTGGTGCGGTAAGCCGTGGGGGCCAGGACGCGCCAGGGGAGAAGAACCATGATCGGCATTCCACTGGGCTTGCTCTACAGCAACTTCGGCGAGTGGTTGCTGCATAAGTACGTGCTGCACGGGCTGGGAAAGAACCCCAAGAGTTTCTGGAGCTTCCACTGGCACGAGCACCACCAGAAGTCTCGCCGTCACGACATGGTGGACGACCAGTACACCGGGCCCTTGTGGTCCTGGACCCCCCAATCGAAGGAGCTGCTGGGGCTGGCCGCCGTCGTGGTGGGCCACCTGCCGCTGCTCCCCGTGGCGCCCTTCTTCACCGCGACGGTCTGGTTCTCGACGGTGAGGTACTACCGCATCCACAAGCGGGCTCACCTCGACTCGCAGTGGGCGAAGGAGCACCTGCCGTGGCACTACGATCACCACATGGGGCGTGACCAGAACTCGAACTGGTGTGTCACCCATCCGTTCTTCGACATCATCCTGGGCACGCGCAAGGAGTTCCTCGGCGTGCAGCCGAGTGCGCCCCCGGCCCCGAAGCCGGAGCGTCACCCGGAGCCAGCCTCCGAGCCGCTTGTCACCGCCGCGCCTGCCGCTTGAGCCCGCGCCCCTCGCGTCGAGCGAGGGACGTGGAGGCTGTAGCGCTCTCGGGGCTCAGCGCCGCGAGCGCTTGGCGGCCTGCCCGGAGCCCTTCCGGCTCTTCGACGCGCTGCGCCGCGCCGGGGCCTTCGCCGCGGCCTTTCGGGATGCCGGCTTGGAGGCCTTGCGAGCGACCGCCTTCTTCGTCACGGGCTCCTGCTGCGCGGCGCTGAGGACCGTGTCCAGCGCCCGGAGCGCATCCGTGGTGGTGAAGATGCCCAGCACCTGAGCGCCGCGGCTGACCACGGCCGAGCCGTACTTGTGCAGCGCCATCTCCCGAGCCACGGCGGCCAGCTCCGTCTCCGGAGTGACCGTATAGGCGTCCTGGGACATGGCCTCCTCGACGAGGACCTCCTTGGGGTCCACGTCCTTGAGCGTCTCGATCAGGTGCAGATCCCGCTGCGAGAGCAGGCCCACGAGCCGCCCTCCCTCGAGCACGGGGAGGTGACGGATGGCGTGGTCGTTCATCATCCGGTGCGCTTCGGCGAGCGGGCTCTTCGTCCCAATGGTGTGGACGGAGCGGGTCATGAAGTTCTCGATGGCGTCATTCATTGGGCTCTTCCCTCTGGGGAAGGTGGATGCAGGCCGCGGCGCGCGCATCCGGTGCGCCCAGGGCCACGCCACCCGGGCGCAGTGTCAGCCCCTGAAAAGACCTGGCACGTCAGGTGGGGGAGCAGGCTGGCGGCGGGTGGCGCGTCCACGGTATTCCCGGTGCATAGCTTCTCCGAGCGCGTGCGGACCCGGTCCCAGGCCGGGAGGAGGTGGCCGGTCATGAAGAAGCTGGCGGAGAAGAAGCCGGAGAAGCTCATCGATCTGCTTCACGAGCGGCTCACGTTCGAGCGGACGGGCGTGAAGCTCTACGATCGGGTCCTGTCCTTGATGGCCGCCTCCAAGGAGCCGCAGATCCTCGGGATGCTGGACACCATGCAGGCCTACCGGGACGAGGAGGCCGAGCACCAGCAGTGGCTGGAGGAGCAGATCCGGGCGCTGGGCGGAGACGCGAACGGTGTGTCCGAGCGCTCGCGCCTGGTGGCCACCGAGTCCCGCGGGATCGAAGAGGTCATCCTGCGAGAGGATGTGGACCTGCACCACCTCTTCCACGCGCTGCTGGCCGCGGAGCTGGTGGACAACGCGGGGTGGGATCTCCTGGTGGCGCTGGCGGAGGAGGCGGACGACGACGACGCGCTGGACGCCTTCACGCTCCGCCAGGCCGAGGAGGAGGATCACCTGGAGTACCTGAGCCAGACGATCGCCCGGTACGCCGAGAGCCAGGTGTTCGGCGAGCAGCTCCAGCTGCCCACCGAGCCGTAGCGAGCCGCGGGGGGCTCAGAAGATCAGATCGAGGATGTTGGTCCTCATCCACAGGCCCGAGCAGATGCGCAGGTCTCCGGTCCAGTCCTTCGTGGGCAGGGTGCCGCTGGCCTCGAAGGTCAGCTCCAGGTTGTCCTGACGGATGAGATCATTGAGATCCAGCACGCCGCTGCCGGTGGCGCTGATCTTCTGCGTCGAGGTCTGATTGGCGGCGCGCTTGTACTCGAGCAGCTTGGTGGGGGTGCTCTGGTTCGGCAGGCGCAGGGCCACGCTGGCGTGATCGATGCCGTTCAGATCCACGTTGCTGCTGGTGGCGGTGAGCTCGAAGAGCCTCACGCGCAGTTGGGCCTGGGTGCTGCCCGTGGGGATGGTGGCGCTGATGTCTCCGACCGGGAAGTTGATCGTCTGCGAGACGGTGCCCGGGATGGGGATGCTGGCCGGGAAGGAGATGTTGCGCTGCGTCTTGCAGATCTCCTCGGTCTCCGCCTCGACGTAGAAGAGATCGCTACAGCCGGTGGTGAGCAGCGGCAGGGCGATGAGCAGGATGCGGTAGGAAGGGCTCATGGGTCGATCGCTCACAGGAAGTAGAGGAGGAAGCCCAGCTTGGCGGTGGGGGTGGTGAAGCGGAGGTTCAGGGGCTTGGCGGTGACGTCCGGATCTCCCGTCACGTCCTGCAGGAGCTTCTCCGCGTCCTGGATCACCATCGAGCCGTGGGCCAGCCCGACGCGGAGGTAGACGGAGAAGCGCTCGGGCTTGCCGATCTCCAGCCCCAGGCTGGCGCCGCCGTAGTTGTAGCCCACGTCATCAATGGGCACGGTGGTCTTCAAGGGGATGCCGCCCAGCCTGTCGATGAGCTTGTTGTAGTTGGTGTTGAAGTAGTGGCCCACGTCCAGGTTGATGGAGGGGGAGACGATGGCCGTCAGCGGGATCAGGCTGATGCCCCCGCGCACCCCGAGGCTGAGGGTGTTCGTTGTGACGCCGCCGTTGATGCGCAGCCAGCGCGCCGGGCGCACCACCGCGGAGACACCGATGCCGTCCGGGGCACCGACGTCCAGCATCGCGCCGAGCTTGAACGGGCTCGAGGGGTTGGAGGTTTCCGCCTGGGTTTCCGCCGAGGCGGGGGCGCTGGAGTCCTGCGCTCGGGCCTCCATGTGGGTGCCGAGCGCCAGCAAGCAGGCCAGCACGGCACCGTGGCGGGAGAGAACGAAGGCGACACGTCTGATCATCGAAGTGGCTGTCATAGGGAGCATTCGGCCGAAGTGGCCAGGGCCCATCATACGTGTTGAGCCTTGAACGCGTGGCTGCCCCGCGGGGCAGTTTCCGTTCAAGGGATCGGGATCAACTTTTCCTGCCGTCCTGCGCGTCAAGGGTCGGGGCTGACGCCAGGCGGGGGAGCCAGGATGATCGAGGAAGTCGACCAGCGCCTCAAGGCTTGGGTAGGCGAGGTGGCGGGTGACGCCCCTGTGTCCTTCACGGTGCCTGACCGCAATAACGTGGGGCAGGGCGTGAGCCTCTACCTGTTGGAGCTGGGCACCGCGCCGCCCGCCCGCTCGGTGCGCCGCGTCCCGCTGCAGTTCTCCGTCTGCTACCTCATCACTGTTGGCGCGGAGACACCGGAGCGCGCGCACCAGCTCCTGGGGGAGCTTGTGTTCTCGGCGCTGGAGACCCCTGAGTTCGAGGTGGACCTCGGCCCCGTCCCGCTGCAGCTGTGGACCGCGCTGGCCATTCCTCCGCAGCCGGCCTTCCGCGTGCGGCTGCCCGTGCGGCGCGAGCGTCCAGAGCCGCAGATCCGGCGCGTGCACTTCCCGCTCGTCACCCAGACGGTTCCCAACGAGGTGCTGCTGGGACGCGTGGTGGGGCCCGGGGAGGTGCCCATCCCCGGAGCGCTGGTGGAGCTGCCTGCGCTGAAGCTCACCACGCGGACGGATGCCCGAGGTTGTTTCCGCTTCCCGCTCGTGCCCTCCCGCGCGGCGCTTGGCCGGCTGGAGGTTCGCGCCAAGGGCGAGGTGCTCCGCGTGGGCGCGGAGGCGCTCAGCGCCGAAGAGGGTCCGCTGGTGATCCGCATGCCGTTGAAGGAGGGGTGACGTGCCGAACTACCTGACGCCCGGTGTCTACGTGGAGGAGGTCTCCACCGGGACACGCTCCATCCAAGGGGTGGGAACGACGACGGCGGCCTTCGTGGGCCGTGCTCCTCTGGCGGATGCGCGCCCGCACGAGGCCGTGGCCATCAATGGCTGGCCCCAGTTCCTCAAGGAGTACACCCGGCCAGACACCCCAGGTACCGCCCTGTCTCGCGCCGTCTATGGCTTCTTCCAGAATGGCGGGCGGCGCTGCTTCATCGTCAACATCGGCGAGGGCCAGCGGCTCACGGGCGGCACGCGCCGGCGCGAGGGGCTGGCGGTGCTCGAGGAGGTCAGCGAGGTGGCCATGGTGGCGGCCCCTGGCTTCTCGGATCCGGCGGCCCATGATGCGCTGCTCTCGCACGCGGAGAAGATGAAGGATCGCGTCGCCATCCTGGATCCACCCGAGGACGTGGACGACATCGCGCAGCTCACCCGGATCGCGCTGCTGGAGGCGCCTGGAAAGGGGCCCGCGACGCCAGCAAGTGGCGAGCAGCCACAGAAGGGGCTGCGCCCGCGCATGTCCGACCAGGGCTTCGGCGCCTTCTACTTCCCGTGGATCACCATCGTGGACCCGATGTCTGGCGAGCGGGTGAACGTGCCGCCCTCGGGACACGTGGCGGGCATCTACGCGCGGACGGATGTGACTCGCGGGGTGCACAAGGCGCCGGCCAACGAGGTGGTGTTCGGCGCGGGCAACCTCGTGCGCCACATCACTCCCGACGAGCAGGCGGAGCTCAACTCCAACGGCGTCAACTGCATCCGCTACTTCCCCAACCGGGGCATCCGCGTGTGGGGGGCTCGCACGGTGGCGGGCGCCGACAGCGAGTGGCGCTACCTGAACGTGCGCCGGCTCTTCAACTTCGTGGAGGAGTCCATCGCCCTGGGCACGGGCTGGACGGTGTTCGAGCCGAATGATCCCACGCTCTGGGGCAACATCCGCCGGGACGTGGGCGCCTTCCTGCTGCGGCTGTGGCGCGACGGGGCCCTGCTGGGGCGCACTCCGGAAGAGGCGTTCTTCGTGCAGTGCGACGAGCAGACCAACCCGCCCGAGAGCATCGACGCGGGGCAGGTGGTGGCGCTGGTGGGCCTGGCGCCGGTGAAACCCGCTGAGTTCATCATCTTCCGCATCGGCCAGCACGCAGGCGGCGCGGAGGTGGAGGAGGTGAAGAATGGCTGACGCCAATCCCCCCGAGACTCCACCGCCCCCGCAGGATCCGGGGGCGCAGCCGGGTGCCCTGGTGGACCCGTTCCGGGCGTACAACTTCAAGCTGCTCATCGACGGGGTGAACGAGGGGCACTTCACCCAGTGCACGGGGCTGCACGCCAAGGTCGAGGTCATCAACTACCGCGAGGCCGGAGGCGGCTCCGTGGTGCGCAAGCTGGCCGGCCCGCTCCGGCTGGGCGAGGTGACGCTGCGCTACGGGCTCACGCAGTCGCCGGAGCTGTGGAGCTGGTTCCAGGCCTCGGTGAGCGGCCAGCCCCAGCGCAAGAACGTCTCCATCCTCATGGTCGGGATGGATGGCGTGACGGAGGTCATGCGCTGGAACCTGCTGGAGGCCTGGCCCGCCGAGTGGCTCGGCGCGCCGCTGGATGCGCTCGGGCAGATGGTGGCCATCGAGTCCCTCGTCATCACCTTCGAGTCCTTCAACCGTGGATGAGCGTTCCCAGAGCCGCTGGCGCGATGTGCTCGTGCGCTCCGTGGCGCGGCGGGTGAAGGCCTGGGCCGAGGCCGTCCTCGCGCAGGCCTCCGAGCCTTCCGAGCCTTCTCAGCCTCCCGAGCCAGCTCCGGCTCCGCGCGAAGCCGTGCCTGTGACGGCTCCGGGAGGCCCTCCGGCACAGTGGCTCCGGGACGTTCAGGCGCTGCGGATGGGGCCTCCCGCGGACTGGGTAGAGCGTGTCCGCCGAGGGGCACCGCATCTGCTCGCCCGCGTCGCGAGGGGGGCGATTCCGCCTCCCGCTTTGGTGCCAGCTCGGCCCGCTGGGCCTCCATTGGAATCCCGATCCCCGGAGCCGCGAGCCCGCGAGCCGGCGGGCACGGAAGGGAATGCTGTGCCTTCCGAGCCTCTGCCATCAGCGCGGTCCCATGAGCCGGTGCAAACCGAGATGTTCGAGCCGCGGGCGCTCGAGCAGGGAAGGGCCTCCGCTCCTCGTGTGACACCGGCGCTGGCTTCCCCTGAAGCCGAGCCTGAGCGTTCCGTTGTTCGTCCCGGCCTCGAACCTCGGGAGCTACCCATTGCTGCTCCGCCTCGGAGCGCAGAACCCGCGCCCGTGGCCCACCCGGAGCCTGAGCTCATCCAGGCTCCTCCGAGAGCCGAGGCTGCCGGTCCGACTGAACCGAGGCCCCCAGAAACAGCCGCCCCAGTCCCGCCCCAGACACCGGCTCCCGCGGAGCTGGGCTCCTGGCAGCCGAGTTCTCCTTCGATGGCCGCTGCGGAGCCTCGCGGCGCGTCCTCTCCCTGGGGCACTGAGCCCGTGGCGAAGCCTTCTTCCGCGCCCGAGCTGGCACCCGGAGAGGAGCTGTCGCCGTTGATTCCCTACCCCTGGCCGGAGCTCCCAGAAGAATCCGGGCCCGGGCCGAAGCCTTCTCTCAACGGCTCCTTCGAGGCTTCCGAGGCCCAGCCGAGCAGGCCCTGGCCTGAGCTTCCCCAGGCTCCCGTCACCGAGTCGCCGGAAGCGTCGTCTCTGTTGCTCCAGTGGGAGCGGCTGAGCCGGCTCGACCGTGAACAGCGAGGCGAGTGATGGAGCGCGTGGCCTTTCTCCTCGAGCCGAGCGGCGAGCGCATCGGCGCCCTCCTCAATCCCGAGACGCTCGTGGTGCGCCGTACCGCGGGCCTCCGGCCGAGACGCGCCTTGAGCGGAGGCGTGGCCGGAGGCGGCTCCATGGACGAGCCGCTCCTCTTCACCGGCGGGGGGACCACCGAGCTGCTGCTGGAGCTGCTCTTCGACGTGTCCCTGCTGGGCTCCTCCGTGCAGACCGAGGATGTGCGGGACCTGACCCAGCCGCTCTGGCGGCTCGCGGAGAACAGCGTGGCGGAGGGAGGCTTCGGCCGTCCTCCCCGGGTGCGGCTCGTGTGGGGCAAGCGGCTCAACGAGCCGGCCGTGGTGGCCTCCATCGCCGAGCGGCTGGAGCACTTCACCGCTTCGGGGGCGCCGCGACGCTCGTGGATGCGCATGCGTCTGGTGCGCCTGGAGGAGACCCTCTCCGAGTCCACCGAGGCTCCCCCCGTGCCCGCCGGACTCACCGCCGAGCAGGTGACGGAGCAGCTTCCTCCAGAGTCCTTCGAGGCTCACGAGATCGTGGGGGCGGGGGGCTCGCCAGGACATCCGCCCGTGGCGGGGCAGCGCCTCGATGAGATTGCCCACCAGCTCTATGGAGATTCCTCGCTCTGGCGGCTGGTCGCCTCGCTCAATGGCATTGCCGATCCGATGCATGTCCCGGCGGGGACGGTGCTCCGGTTGCCCTCGGCCAGCGCGCTGCGGAGGGGCTCATGAGCCGCTTTCGCGGACTGCCGGCCGTGACGGTCGAGCTGGGAGGGACGGCGCTCCAGCCCGCGGAGCTGCGGTGCCTGAGCACGGTGCGCGTGCAACAGCGGTTGTCCCTGCCCACGCTGTGTGAGCTGAGCTTCGTCGATCCGCGAGGCGCGCTCGCATCCAATGGCGTGGCTCCTGGCACCTCGTTGCGTGTCTCCACCGCGGCCCAGGTGGAACCCCTGTTCACCGGTGAGGTGACGGCGATCGAATACGCCCATGTCGCCGGTGGCACGCGGGAGGTGCGCGTGCGCGGCTACGACTTGCTCCACCGCTTGCGCAAGCGCCAGCCGGTGCGGGCGCATGTGCAGGTGACGCTGCGAGATGTGGCTCGGGAGCTGGTGGCCGACCTCGGCCTCTCGGTGGACGCCGCCACGCCGGGGCCGCTCTGGCGGCAGCTCGTGCAGCATGGGCAGTCGGATCTCGACTTCCTGGCCGAGCTGGCGGACCGCTGCGGCGTGTACCTGGTGCTCCGAGACGGTGCACTGCGGCTCCTCACGCTGGAGGGAGAAGGCGAACCGATGCCGTTGCTGCTCGGCGAGTCGCTCCTGGAGGCCACGGTGGAGGTGAATGGAGATCCCGCGTGCCGCGTGGTCTCGGCGGACGGTTGGGATCCGCTCCTCGCACGGCACCACTCGGCGCGGGCCTCTCAGGCCCGGCAGGGACGAAGAGTGGAGGTGGAAGCGCCTCCCTCACTGCTGGGAAGCCCAGGCGAGCGCGCCCTCGTCAACGAGCTGGCGGAGGCAGATGCCCACACCGAGGCCGCGGCTCAGGCGGAGCTGGATCACCGGACCGCGCGAGAGGTGGTGCTCACGGCGCTGGCGGAAGGCGATGCGCGGCTGCGTCCCGGAGCACGGGTGGAGGTGCGCGGCATCACCCCCGCGGTGTCCGGGCGCTATGTGCTCACCGCCGTGACCCACGCGCTGGATGCGCAGCGGGGGTTCGTCTCCGAGCTGTCCTCGGCGCCGCCTCCGCGCAGGAACCGGTCGCGCTCCTCGGCCGCGACGTTGGGCGTGGTGAGCCGCGTGGATGATCCCGATGGCCTGGGCCGGGTGCGCGCCACGCTGCCCGCGTATGGCGGCGTGGAGACGGAGTGGATGCAGGTGCTCTGCCTGGGCGCTGGCTCGGGGCGGGGGCTGGTGATGCTGCCGGACGTGGGCGATCAGGTGCTCCTCGTCCTGGCGGACGGAGATCCCGCTCGGGGCATGGTGCTGGGCGGCTTCTTCGGCGACCAGGCTCCCACGGATCCGGGCGTCGATGGCGGTGCGGTGCGGCGCTACTCGGCTCGGACAGCGGGGGGACACAAGATCGTGCTGGATGACACGGGCCGCACCCTGCGAGTGGAGGACGGGACGGGCAGCTACCTGGAGCTGACTCCTTCCGGCGTGCGCCTGCACTCGAAGGTGGCGCTGGACATAGAGGCCCCCGGCCAGCCGGTGGTCATTCGCGGGCAATCCATCGACTTCCGGAGAGGCTGAATGCGCTTCCTGACCCTCGACGCGCTGGTGGTGTGCGCCCATGAGCTGGGGAAGGTGGGGCTCGTGGCCTCGCAGTCCTGGGTGACGGTGGAGGGGCGCCCGGTGCTCGTGCAGGCGGATCCGGAGGGGCGGCCCATCGCCGGGTGTCCCAACATTGGCCCCACCATCAAGCCCTGCACGAACACGCTGGCGGTGAAGGTCGGCTACTCCTCGCTGATCCGCATCGACGGCCGGCCCGTCTGCCTGGATTCGTTGAAGGGGCTGACGGATGGAACGCCTCCCGGAGTGGTCGAGTACAAGGTGAATGCTCCTGGGCAGACGCTGGTGACGGAGGCGGGATGAACACGCACCGGTATCGCGCCTGGCGCTTCCTGCACCCGGACCTCGACTTCGGCGAGGAGGCCCCGGGCCTGCACATCGCCCCGACGGGGGCCGTGGAGATGGCGGAAGAGCACGCCGCCGTCCGTCAGGCCGTGCTGCTGCTGCTGACGACGGTGCCGGGCGAGCGCGTGATGCGCCCCGAGTATGGCTGCGAGCTGCACCGGCTGGCCTTCTCGCCCAACGACGACACCACGGCGGGGTTGGCGATCTACTACGTGCGCCGGGCGCTGGAGCGTTGGGAGCCGCGGATCCAGCTCCTCCACGTGGACGCGGGCCGCAGCCCCGAGGATGCGTGGCGGCTGGACGTCTCGGTGGAGTACCGGGTGCGCGCCACGCAGCGCAGTGAGCGGCTCGTGTATCCCTTCACGCTTGCGGGAGGTGCTCGCTGATGTCGCTCCCGTCTCCACAGTTGGATGATCGGACCTTCCAGCAACTGCTCGAGCAGGCGCGGGCCCACATTACCCAGGCCTGTCCGCAGTGGACCGATCTGAGTCCTCACGATCCGGGCATGGTGTTGCTGGAGGCCTTCGCTCACCTGACGGAGACGATGCTCTACCGGCTCAACCGCCTGCCGGAGAAGGCCTACGTGGAGTTCCTCCGGTTGCTGGGCGTGCGCCTCCAGCCTCCGGCCGCCGCGTCCGTGGCGCTGAGCTTCAGCGTGAGCCGCCCGGCCGAGCGCCCCGTGGACATTCCTCGGGGTACCCGCGTCACCCTGGCGCGTGCGGGTGCGGGCACCGAGCCGGTGATCTTCCTCACCGCGGACGCGGCTCGCATCCTCGCGGGGAAGACCGAGGTGGAGGTGCGGGCCTACCACTGCGATCAGGTGGACGCGGAGCTCGCGGGGCAGGGCACCGGTCAACCGGGTCTGACCGTTCGGGCCCGGCGTCCTCCCATCGTCGCGCCCACGGGGGACTCGCTGGATCTGGTGGTGGGGGTCGAGGCCGCGCCCGGCGAGCTGGATGGCCGGGCCCCCGCACGCCAGCACGAGGGCCGCACGTATCGCATCTGGCGCGAGGTGGATGACTTCGCCTACCTCGCTCCGGACGAGCCCGCTTACGTGGTCGATCGGATGACGGGCACCATCACCTTTGCGCCCGCGGCGCGCATGACCGGAGAGGATGGCGCGCTCACCGAGGCGCGAGCGCTGGCGGCCATCCCCCAAGCCGGGCGAGCCATCCGGCTCTGGTATCGGCGAGGCGGAGGGGCCGCGGGCAACGTCGCCGCGAACACGCTGGAGGTGCTCAAGGATCCCATCCCCGGCGTGAAGGTGACCAACCCCCAGCCCGCGGTGGGAGGCCGGCCCGCGGAGACGGTGGAGAACGCGCTGGTGCGTGGGCCGCAGGAGCTGCACTCGCTGCGGCGGGCCATCACGGCGGAGGACTTCGAGCTGCTCGCGCTGCGCGCCTCGGGAGCGGTGGCGCGCGCCAAGGCCGTCACGCTCGCGCAGATCTGGGCGCACGCGCCCGCGGGGACGGTGGATGTGCTGCTGGTCCCTCACCTGCCTCCGGAGGTGCAGGGCCGCTACGGCGAGGGCGTGACGGTGACAGCGCTTCGCCAGCACGAGACAGAAGAGGCGCGGGCTCGGATCCAACACGAGCTGGAGGAGCGCCGTCCGCTGGGCACGGAGTGCTGGGTGGACTGGGCGCGCTACAAGGTGTTGAGCGTGCTCGCGCGGGTGGTGGCTCACCGGGCGGAGGATGCGGAGGCCCTGCGGCAGCGCCTGCTGGAGCGGCTCTATCGAACGCTCACGCCGTTGCCCTCCGCGCTGCGCCCCGGAGGCTGGGGCTTCGGCCAGGCGCTCCGGGCCTCGCATGTCTACGACATCCTCTTGTCCGAGCCGGGCGTCAGCTTCGTGGACCGCGTGAGGCTGCGCGTGGACGAGGTGCCCCAGGAGGTTCGCACCCTGGCCGCGGACAGCTTCCAGCCGCGCACCTTCTACGCGGGGGGCGGCGAGACGCTGTTCCGCTCGGTGAACGCCGGAGACGGCTGGGAGCCCGCGGGGCGCTTCCCGGGCGAGCAGGTGGATGCGGTGGAGGCGCACCCGAACCGCGCGGGCCTGGTCGCGGTGACGGGGAAGCTTGCCGGGGACGGGCAGCAACGCTCGCGCGTGCACATCTCCACGGACTGCGGAGAGACGTGGGAGCAGGCCACGCACACGCTGGACGCCGTGGAGGATCTCGCGTGGACGCTGAGCGATGGCGTCCCCGTGCTGCTCATCGCCACGCGCGTGGGCCTCTTCGAGCTGGCGATCAAGCCCGGCGCCACGCCGCTGCAGGTGCTGGTGGATCCGAGCAACCAGGACCTGGGCTTCTTCGCGGTGGCCGCCGCTTCGGATGTGCGCGGTGGGACCAGCGTGGCGGTCTCGGCAATGGGACAGGCCGGCGTGTTCCTCTCCAGCACCGGCGGCCGGGGCGGAAGCTTCCGTCCCTTCGGGCTGCGCGGGCAGGACGTGCGCGTGCTGGAGGTGCAGCGGGATGGGCCGCGTGCGTTCCTCTGGGCGGGGCTGGCGGCGGCGAGCGGCTCGGATCCCGGCAAGGGCTGCCTGAGCCGCGAGCTGCTGGGCAACGCGGACTCGCCGGACGGGTGGCGCGCCTACGACAAGGGCTGGGACGGAGGCAGTTGCCTGGCGCTCGCGTTCGCGGGCTCCACCGTGTACGCCGGCTCGCACCGCGCGGGAGTGTTGTGGCAGGACGCGAGCCGCCCCAACACCCAGTGGCAGCGGCCGGACGTGGGCAGCGGCCTGCCACTCCGAGAGGCCGAGCGCCTCTTTCAACCCGTGCACGCGCTGGCCACGGCGCCCGAGGGCACTCCGCTGCTCGCGGGAGGCCCGAGCGGTGTCTTCCGCCGGCCCGCGAACAGTGAGCGGTACGAGCCCTGCTCCACGCGGGAGTTCACCGAGAAGGTGACGCTGCCGCCCACCTGGCTCCTCTGCTCCGGCTCTCACGAGCTGGAGGTGGTGACGGACGATGAGGAGCGCTGAGATCCTTCGCCTGCTGCCCGGCGTCTTCCAGCGGACCGCCCGCGAGGGAAGCCCGCTCCTGGCGCTGCTCGGAGTCATGGACGTGCTCCACGCGCCCTCGGAGGCCACGCTCGAGGAGCTGGACGCACTCTTTGATCCCCGGCGGGCGCCGGATCGCTTCGTGCCCTTCCTCGCGCGCTGGGTGGACCTGGAGCTGCCGGTGACGACGGGCCTGGGGCGCCTGCGCGAGCTGGTGGCGGCGGGAGTCGAGCTGTCCCGTTGGCGAGGCACGGCGCGCGGGCTGCTGCTGTTCCTGTCCACCGCCACGGGCCGCAAGGACTTCGAGCTGGACGAGCGGGTGCCCGGTCCCGGCGGCCGGCCCCGGCCCTTCCACATTCGAGTGCGCGCCTCGGCGGAGCTGGCGCCACACCGGCCGATGTTGGAGCGGATCATCGAGCTGGAGAAGCCCGCCTACGTCACCTACGAGCTGCAGTTCATGCAGCCCCCGCAGCCAGGAGCGAGTTGATGCCACGCGCTTTCGACATCACGGCCGCCACGGAATCAGTGAACCTGAACGCCTCGGGGCAGGGGGAGCTGGCCTTCACCGTGTCCAACG
The DNA here is from genome assembly GCF_045802625.1 of Hyalangium sp. Taxonomy (NCBI): domain Bacteria; kingdom Pseudomonadati; phylum Myxococcota; class Myxococcia; order Myxococcales; family Archangiaceae; genus Hyalangium; species Hyalangium sp. Next base: position 19,358 of record NZ_JBJMQP010000055.1, read on the forward strand.
CATTGCGAGTCCCAGTCCGTGTGCGGGCCGCGGTGATGATGGCGGGACAAGGCCGCCCCGAGTGGGTGAGCGTCTCCGGGGGGGCGGAGAGGGATCTCGCGCCGGATGGGACGCAGCAGTTCACGGTGAAGTTCCAGATACCGCCGGGGACGCCGCCGGGCCGCTACACGTTCCACCTGCTGGTGACGAACGTGGCCAACCCGGACGAGCAGTACGCGGAGGGGCCCACGGTGGCCTTCATCGTCCCCGAGGCGGCTCCCGTGACGAAGAAGCCGTTCCCCTGGTGGATCGTCGCGCTGGCGGCGGGGGTGCTCATCATCGTAGGCGCCGTGGTGGCGGTCCTGTCGAGCCGGGGCGGCCCCGATCTGGGCGAGCCCTGCAAGGGGACCGAGTGCGGCAAGGGCCTGGCGTGCTCGGGCGCGGACAAGGGCGTGTGCCTGGGAGAGGATGGCTTCAAGGGCTGCAAGGAGAACAAGCAGTGCCTCTCCGGACGGTGCTCGGAGGGGAAGTGCGCGGAGGCCGAGCTGGGACGCAACTGCGGCGCAGGGGACAGCTGCCCGGCGAGACAGAAGTGCATCCCGCTGCTGGGAGCGCGTACATGCCTGCTGGGGCCGGGCGAGTCCTGCACGGGAGACGGCCAGTGCACGAGCCTCTACTGCAAGGACAACAAGTGCATGCGAGACGATGGCAAGTGCGACAGCAGCGCGGAGTGCCGTCCGCCCACGGAGTGCCAGGCCAGCAAGCTGTGCCTGCTCCCCAACGCCCAGGCCTGTACGAGCAATGGCGTCTGCGCCTCCGGGTTCTGCCTGAATGGGACGTGCCAGCCAGCTCCGATCCGGTGTCCCGTCGCTTGCCCTGCCTTCACCTCCTGCCTCAACGGGTCGTGCGTCCCGATCACCCTGCTTCCCCGAGTCAACGAAGAGATCATCAGGGCACAGCCCAACCGGGGCGTGATCCTCGTCCCGAGGAAGACCCCATAGCCAACACCGCGCCACCTGGGTGCGCCCATGCCTGAGATCAAGCCCTCCACCGTGGTGCTCATCCTGGCGGTCTTCGCCTGCGTCGCCCTCTACGTGCTGGGCCTGGGCCTGGGCGCGACGGACAACTTCCGAGCGGGCCGCACCTCCACGTTGACGGCGGAGTTCCAGCGGCTGCGCGATCGGTTCATGAAGCCGCGTCCGGTGAAGCCGGAGGAGCTGCAAGCCGACTGCACCCTGACGAGCGGGGTACTGGCCGTGCCGCAGGGAAGCTCCTGCCGGGTGACCATCAAGGAGGCGGGGGCACGCGGGCGTACGGTGGAGGTGGCTCCGGCTTCGGGCAGTGTCTCCTTGAACTTCACGCCGAAGACCCAGCCCGGGCTCCCGGTCTCGGAGGATCCACTGAAGGGATCCAAGAAGCTCGACGTAATGAAGGAGGGCGGCGAGCTGAACATCAAGTGTCTCAGCGCCGTCAGCGGCGGGCTCTGCCAGGTGCGGCTGCAGTGAGCTCTATGCCGCCACTCGCGTGAGCTTCAGCACCTTCACGATGGAGACGAGCGCGCCGATGGCCAGCACCACGGCCCAGATGAGCGCGAGCACGGAGACGACGATGGCTCCCAGCGCATCCGTGATGCTCACCAGGATGATGGGCACCAGGCCGTGCAGGAAGCTGACGATGGCGGTCGCCAGCAGCGAGGTGAGGACCAGCAGCACCAGCCCCTTGTTCTGAAGGAAGCGCTGGTGAGCGAGCACCAGGCATACCGCCGCGACGACCTTGAGGAACATGAGCAGGCCGAGCGTGCCAGCGGCGCCTCCGCGGTTGAAGAAGCCCCACACCGCCAGATAGGCGATGGTGCCGAAGGGCACCGCGGTGAAGAGCCCCACCATCAGGAGCAGCAACCCGATCGCCGCGAACAGCATCCCGAACCCCGCCAGCAGCGCCACCACCGAGCCGATGAGCGTCACCAGCCCCTGCACGCGACCGTGCACCCGCTCGGGGATGATCAGGCTGGCGCCCATCAGCGCCAGGGTGAGCAGCAGCAGCCCGTCCAGCAGGGCGAGGTAGGGAATACCGAGTCCGGGATTCGGCGGGTTGTCTTTGTGGAGCTGGAGGACCTGGTTGAGCTTGACGTCCTGTTGCGCCCCCTGCTCATTGATCGAGGCCTGCAGCAGATTGGGATCCGGCTCCTTCGTGGGGAGCAGGAGGGGAGAGCCCACCTCGGCGAGCACCGCGAGCACCAGGCACACCAGCGACACGATGAAGAAGGGTTTTCGCAGCGCGTCCATGCAGCCCCCAGCGGACGCCCAAGGCGTCGCGCCTCGACAAGATAGGCAGTCCGCTCCCAACTCCCGAGCCGCGCTGGGAGCGAATGTCCGGGCGGCTACGTGATCCCTCGGCGCACCCGTCACCTCTTGAACGGGAAGCCACCCTCGGGCCCAGACACTGACACGGCTGTCAGGGAGGGCAGTGCCCACGGGCGCCTCCGCAATGTGAAATCAAGGGCTTCGGGTGGGAACGAAGCTTGCTTCGGCGCGTGCACCCCTGACTCCTCGGAGGAAGACATGACTCGAAGGCTCCTCGTCGCGTTCCTGGCGGCGCTCTCGCTGGCAGGCTGTGGCGTACCGGGAACGGCGGGTGGTTTCGATGCTTACGGAGCCACCCCCGGCGGTACGCAGGACATCGCACTGGCGCGGACGAAGATCGCCCAGGGCCGGGTCCCCGCACCGGAGGACTTCGTCGCCGAGGGCCTCTACTCCGAGCACGATCTCCCGCTGGAGGGCTCGGACTGTGATCAGGTGCTGTGCCTGCGCACCGCGGTGGGAATCGCGCCGGCCATCGACACGGGGCGCCAGGAGCTGTTCGTGCAGGTGGGCTTCTCCTCCAACGTGGATCCGGCCACCTTCCACCGCAAGCCGCTCGATGTGGCGCTGGTCATCGACCACTCCGGCTCCATGACCGGGGCGTCGATCGAGGCGGTGAAGGACGCCGCGCGCAAGCTGGTGGAGAAGCTGGACGAGAACGACACCTTCTCCCTGGTCATCTTCGACGACGATGTCGACACGCTGGTGAAGCAGACGCGCGCCGGGGATCACACCGCGCTCCTGAAGGCCATCGACAAGATCCAGGCGGATGGAAGCACCTGCATCGAGTGTGGCTTGCGCGAGGGCTTCAAGCAGCTCGCCACGAGGCCGGTGGAGGACTCCCGAGCCCGCCGGCTCTTCCTCTTCACGGACGCGATGCCGAACGTGGGCGCCACGGGCGAGGGCGAGTTCATGGACCTGCTGCGCAGCAACTCCGAGCAGGGCCGGGACATGACCCTCTTCGGGGTGAACGAGGTCTTCGGACAGGAGTTCGTCACGAAGGTCTCGGCCGTGCGCGGGGCCAACGCCTTCTACCTGAGCAGCCCCGAGCGGACGAGCCAGGTGTTCGACGAGGACTTCGACTTCCTGGTGACGCCCATCGCCTACGATCTGCACATGGCGCTCACCCCGGCCGAGGGCTTCCGGGTGGAGGCGGTGTACGGCGTGCCGGGCGTGGACCCTGGCGCGAGCTCGGCCACGCTGGACGTGGCCACCGTTTTCCTGTCCCGCCGCCGAGGCGCCATCGTCGCGCGCCTCACCGGCACCGGAGAGGTGCAGCCGGGGCAGCCGGTGGTGGCGGACGGGTTCTCCTTCCAGCCCGCGGCGGGCGAGGCTCCTCCCACGGTCTCCCTCACCGCGAGGTACGAGGGCAGCGAGCCGCTCAGCTCGACGTCGACCTGGTACTCGCAGCGCACGGTGCGCAAGGCGGTGGCGCTGACGAACTTCATCCTGGGGGCTCGGAAGGCCTGCGACCAGTGGCAGAAGGGTGAGAATGCCGCGGCCCGCGAGGTGGCGGATCGGACGGCGGCGCTGCTGCACTCGGAGGCCGAGGCCCTGAACGATGATCCGCTGCGCACCGAGGCGGAACTGGCGAGCAAGCTGGCAGCATTGATGGTGCCCTGAGCCGCCGCGCTCCAGGGCGCTGGACAGGGCCGCACCGTATGGCTTGTCAGGACCGGGCATGTGCAATACGCCTGGGGCATGTCCACCGCCTCGCTCCCTGACGCCTTCCTCCGAGCCATCGCCGAGGGCTTCCCGCCAGACTTCCTCACCCGCGAGCCGGGAGAGCTGGCGGAGTACGGACGTGACTGGACGCGCGTCTACTCGCCGGCTCCGGCTGCCATTGCCTTCCCTCGCACCACGGACGAGGTGGCGCGGTTGCTCGCCCTGTGTGATGCGCACCGCGTGCCGGTGGTGCCCTCGGGCGGGCGTACGGGTCTGGCGGCGGGCGCGGTGGCGGCTCGGGGCGAGCTGGTGCTCTCCCTCCGGCGGATGAACCGGATGGATCCGGTGGATGTGCTCGGCAACACGGTGCGCGTGCAGGCGGGCGCGGTGACGGAGGCGGTACACCAGCACTGCGCCCAGCATGGGCTGACGTGGCCCGTGGACTTCGCCTCCAAGGGCTCCAGCCACGTGGGCGGCAACATCGCCACCAACGCGGGCGGGGTGAAGGTCATCCGCTATGGGCTCACGCGCCAGTGGGTGCTGGGGCTCCAGGTGGTGACGGCGAAGGGGCAGGTGCTGGAGCTCAACGGAGCGCTGGAGAAGAACAACACGGGCGCGGACCTGCGCCAGCTCTTCATCGGCAGCGAGGGCACCCTGGGCATCATCACCGAGGCCACGCTCAAGCTCACCCGGCTGCCGGGCAAGCAGGAGGTGTTCCTCTTCGCGGTGCCGGACGTGGCCGCCGTGCTGCGGCTGTTCCGGGACGCGCGCCAGGCGCCGCTTTCGCTCTCCGCCTACGAGTTCTTCACGGACAAGTGCCTGGCCCGGCTGCAGCGCCACCGCAAGCTGCGCTCGCCCTTCGAGGCCCCCAGCGGCTGCTATGTACTCATGGAGGCCGAGGCCCCGGACGCAGCAGCGGTGGAGAGCTGGCTCGGCTCGCTCTTCGAGCGCGGGCTGGTGACGGACGGCACGCAGGCCCAGAACGCCTCTCAGGCCACCGAGCTGTGGGCGCTGCGCGAGGGCATCAGCGAGAGCCTCTCCGCCACGGGCCTGCCGCACAAGAATGACATCGCCCTGCCCATCGCCGCGCTGGAGGCCTTCTGTGCGGAGCTGGATCAGTTCTTCGGCGCGCGCTACCCGGGCTGGGAGATCTGCCTCTTCGGCCACATCGGCGACGGCAACCTGCACGTCAACGTGATGAAGCCAGACGCCATGGACAAGGCGGAGTTCCTCGCGCACACCAAGCAGGCCGACCACGACATCTTCGCCCTGGTGCGAAAGTACAGCGGCAGCATCTCCGCCGAGCACGGCATCGGCCTGCTGAAGAAGGACTATCTCTCCTACACGCGAGCACCCGCGGAGCTGGAGTTGTTGCGCGCCCTCAAGCGTACTTTGGATCCGAACCTCATCCTCAATCCGGGGAAGATCCTCGATGTGGCCGAATAAACGTTCGTGAGGTCTCTTCGGCACGCGAGCGCAAGAACATCGGGCTGGCCGGGCCCGGTCCCTCGCGTAATACGGAGAGAGAATCATGAAGAAGCTTCTGGGTTCCCTGGTGCTGCTGTCGCTGGTTGCTTGCTCTGGATCCACGGATCAGGTGGGAGTGAGTGTCCGGATGGGGGCTCCTCGCACGGGGGCTGCCACCACGCGGCAGCAGGCGCTGACCGTGGCCACGGGGCTCGATATCACCCGGGTACGGATGGTCATCTCGCGGCTCGACCTGCGGCAGGAGGGCGAGGACGAGACCAAGGAGCAGGAGGACCTGTCCAAGGTCGAGGCGGGCCCGTTCCTGGTGGACCTGTCGTCGGACGCGCTCTCGGGGCAGATCTCCCAGGTGCTCGAGACGAGCGTCGCGGCTGGGCACTACGACAAGCTGGAGATCAAGATCCACAAGGTGGATGACTCGAAGACCCAGGGCGACGCGAGGTTCGCGGACCTGGTGCAGAAGGACGCCTCGGTCATCGTCGACGGCAAGATTGACGGAGCGGACTTCACCTTCGTCACCAGCGTCGATGAGAAGCAGGAGCGCAAGGCGGCCTTCGACGTGGGCACCACCGCGCAGAACATCACCCTGAACGTGGACATCACCAAGTGGTTCACCGGCTCGAACGGCCAGCGGCTGGATCCGCGCGAGAGCTCCAACCGCTCGGCCATCGAGGAGAACATCAAGAACTCCATCGACGCGTTCGATGACCACGATCGCGACGGCGCCGAGGACCACGACGACGACGGCAGTGGCTCTGGGGATGACAGCGGCGGGAAGTAACACGGCGAGGTGTCTCGCCGTGCCCTGCCGTGAGTGAGCCGGCGCGTGGGGCCCGCTCCGTGAGGGGCGGGCCCGCGTGTCTCAGGACACGATGCGCGTCTTGATGTCCGTCTTCAGCCCCGCGATGGCCTCGCACACGGGCGCGGACACGTCCTGATCCAGATCCATCACCAGGTAGCCGATGTTCGCGTCCGTGCTCAGCACCTGCGCGTGGATGTTGGCGTTCAGGTCCGAGACGATGCGGTTGATGTCGCGCAGCACGCCCGGGGTGTTGCGGTGCACGTTGAGGATGCGGTGCGTGCCGGGGATGAGCGGCACCTCCACCTGGGGGAAGTTCACCGCGCCGGTGGTGGCGCCGGACTTCACGAACTTGATCAGCGAGGTGGCCACCTCACGGCCAATGGACTCCTGGGCCTCCTCGGTGGAGCCGCCGATGTGCGGGGTGAGCACCACGTTGGGCAGGTTCTGCAGCTCGGTCTTGAAGCCGTCGCTGTTGGTCTCCGGCTCCTCCGGGTAGACGTCCACCGCGGCGCCGCCCAGGTGCTTGGACTTCAGCGCCTGCGCCAGCGCGGGGATGTCCACCACCGTGCCCCGGCTGGCGTTGATCAGGCACGCGCCCTTCTTCATCCGCGCCAGCTCCGCCGCGCCGATCATCATGTTCGTGGAGGGGGTGGCCGGCACGTGCAGGGTGACGAAGTCCGACTCGGCCAGCAGCTCGCCCAGCGTGGGCACCGAGCGCGAGTTACCCAGCGGCAGCTTCGTCATGACGTCGTAGTAGAGCACGCGCAGGCCGAGCGACTCGGCCAGCACGCCCAGCTGCGAGCCGATGTGCCCGTAGCCGATGATGCCCAGCGTCTTCCCGCGCACCTCGTGGCTGCCGGTGGCCACCTTGCGCCACTGGCCGGTGTGCACCTCGCGGCTGCGATCGAAGAGCTGGCGCGTCAGCACGATGATCTCCGCGATCACCATCTCCGCCACGCTGCGCGTGTTGCTGAAGGGCGCGTTGAAGCAGGGGATGCCGTGCCGGTTGGTGGCCGTCAGCTCGATCTGGTTGGTGCCAATGCAGAAGGCCCCAATGGCCAGCAGGCTCTCCGCGTGGGCCAGGGAGCTCTCCGGCACGTTCGTCTTGCTGCGGATGCCCAGCAGGTGCACGCCCTTGAGCCGCTCGGCCAGCTCCTCGGGCTTGAGCGCCCCGGCCACCCGCTCCACCACGAAGCCCTCGGCCGTGAGCAGTTGCTCGGCGGACATGTGGATGTTCTCCAGCAGGAGAACGCGCAGGGGGACCTGGTGGCTGATGGGGGCGGACGGGCTGGGGAACCGAGATGTGCTCATGGCGCTCCGCGTTAGATCTCACCCCTGAGACTGTCAAGCCCTACTCGTCGTCTGGGTTCTTCAGCCAATTGAGCGCTTCTTCACGCGCCTCGAAGGTGCGCGCGGGGATGGTGAGCATGGCCTGCTTGGTCATCCGCCAGGCCTGGAGGCCGGAGGCCGCCGTGGAGACGATGCGCGCCGAGCGCTTCATGCCCTTGAGCTGCGCGTAGGCGTTGAGCTTGGCCATCACGGCCACCATGTTGGAGGGCATTACCCGCAGCTGGGACTGATCCACCAGCGCGCTCCAGTCTCCCGCCAGGGCTTCGATCTCCGTTCTCACGCGAGCGAGGTAGTCATCCACATCCGCCTGCGTGGGCTGGGATGGGTAGATGACCTCGAGGATACGATCCGGCTGGTGGACGATGATCTGGAAGGGCATGAGGGCGGTGCTCCCATACCACCTCCGGGCCTCCAGTTCGACCCCTGTCTGTAACTCTTGGAGGCACGGCACGGAAAATCCTTCCGCACTCTGAGGAAGCGCGAGAGCAAACCTGTGAAATGTCTGGCCACGGGTATGGCACGCCAGAAGCAATAGCCCGTCTCGCACTGGCAGGAGTGTTTGTCCGGGGGGATGGCGGCGTGCCCAGGATGCGACTTGGAGAGTGGTTGGTTCACAACGGTGCCTTGACGCCAGGGCAGGTGCAGACCGTGCTGGCGTATCAGGCCCAGTGGAAGTGCAAGTTTGGCGAGGCGGTGCTCAGCCTGAACATCGTGCCGAGGGACGTGTTCCTGCGGCTGCTGGCGGGCCACCTCAACGTGCCGTTCATCCGCTCGGAGCAGATGGACAAGGTGCCGGTCTCCATCATCAAGTCGGTACCGGCCGAGGTGCTCGCCTGTCTGCGCATCTGTCCGCTGCGGCTGCAGACCGGCTCGCGGGGGACGATCACCTTCGCCACGCACCAGCCAGAGAACCTGAAGCTCATTGACGAGGTGACGTTCGCCACGAGCCTCGCCGTGGAGCCCGTGCTCGCGTACGCCGAGGACATCGAGCGCACGCTGCGCCGCCACGGCATCATCGCCGGGCGCCACGTTGAGCCCATCGAGCTGCCCCCCGAAGAGGAGTTTCGGGTGGATCACAGCCGCTACAGCTGAGCCCTGGGGGCAGGGGAGGAGAGGTGGCTTCCACCACACAGCCTGGCAAGCGTGGGGACGGCAGCCTCCCTGCCATACCCAGGCGGAGGATCAGGCGGATGCGTTCCCGCGCGGAGACCCGGTGCCGGTGCAGTTTTGGCACGCGGGAAGCATCAGGCGTGCTCCCGGGGTTCCGCTTCCTGGTTGACTCCCTATCCCAGACACCATGCCCTTCCTGTCCATTCGCGGTGTGCAGCTCTATTACGAGGACACTGGCGGTCCCGGTGAGCCGATCGTCTTCAGCCACGGGTTGCTGTGGAACTCGAACCTCTACTCGCGGCAGATCGAGGCCCTCCGGGGCCAGTATCGCTGCATCGCCTATGATCACCGGGGGCAGGGCCGGAGCACGGCTCCCCCGGGCAAGGGCATTGATCTGCGCACGGTCTACGAAGATGCCGTGGCCTTCATCCAGGCCCTGGGGCTGGCGCCCTGTCACTTCGTGGGCCTGTCCCAGGGCGGCATGGTCGGCCTGCGGGTCGCCGCGCGCCACCCGGAGCTGCTGCGCTCGCTCACCCTGCTGGACACGTCCGCCTGCTCGGAGTCGCTGTGGAATCTCTCCCGTTACTGGGTGCTGACAGCCACCATGCACTGGCTGGGCTTGCGGCCGGTGGTGGATCAGATCATGACCGTCTACTTCGGGCGGACCTTCCTCCACGATCCCGCGCGAGCGGCCGAGCGCGAGGAGCTGCGGCGCCAGCTGTTGAAGAACCCACGGGACGCATGGCGGGCCATGCAGGGGGTGATCACCCGCCGGGGGATTACCGAGGAGCTGCCCCGCATCACCACGCCGACGCTCATCCTGGTGGGCGAGGAGGACGTGGCGACGACGCCGGAGATGGCGGAGCTGCTGCACTCGCGCATCCGCGGCTCGCGGCTGGTGCGGCTGCCTCACGTGGGGCACATGTCCAACCTGGAACAACCGGAGCTGGTGAACCGGGCCATTCGCCGGTTCCTGTCCATGCACGCTCCTGCACAGGAGGACTTCAGTCCCATGGCGGTAGCCGCGCCCCCCTAGCAAACTTCGTGGGTTGTGTCTCCAGGCCTGACGCAGGGCGCCATGTCCACTGGCTGCCGAGGGAGCACCCATTCCATCGAGGGGCCCCCTTGGAATGGCCCAAGGGGGGCTCTCGCGTTGAGGTTGTTGATGCACAACCCCTTTCCTCTTGTACTGAAGACGTCCGATTTCGTCCGTGGCTTGGAGCGGAACGCTCTGGTCTCGCCGGTGTCGGACTGGGCGAGCCAGGGTGAAATGCTCGGTCAAGCGAGCTCCTGGCTGGATGGCATCTACAGACAACTCGCCAATGGAGGAGATGTGCAGGCGGGGATGTTGACCCTGCACCACGGGCTCTTTCATCTCCGCCGCCAATGGAGCCGCAAGGACTGGCGCAAGTTCTGTCTGGAGGCGGCGCGGGTCCACCCGCTGCGCGAATTGCTCCACCAATGCCCCTTTACGCGGCATGGCTACGAGCGGCCGCGCGGCTACGCGGGGGATGCGGCGCTGATTGACTACCTCTACGCGGAGCGGGTGGGGCAGGAGCTGCACACAGGCAGCCACATCTACCGCTTCATGTACCAGCAGCCGAGCCCCCGGAGCGTCCGCGAGCGGCGCGTGCTGCTGGCCAAGGAGATCGACACGGTGGCCTCCCAGGTGCACCAGCCTCGGATCCTCTCCGTGGCCTGTGGGCACCTGCGCGAGGCGGAGCTGTCCCACGCCGTGAAGGAGCACCAGGTGGGCGAGTTCATCGCCTTCGATCAGGACCCGATGAGCCTGGCGGAGGTGGCGCGGCAGCATCCGGAGACGGCCATCCGGCCGGTGTGCGGCTCCGTGCGGGCGCTGCTCACCGGGCGCACCGTGTTCGGGCACCTGGATCTGGCGTACTCCGCGGGCCTGTACGACTACCTGTCCGACAACACGGCCCGGCGGCTGACGCAGCTGCTCTTCGACATGCTGAACCCGGGCGGACGCCTGCTGGTGGCCAACTTCGCCACCTGCCCGGAGGCCGGCTACCTCGAGGCCTTCATGGACTGGTGGCTCATCTACCGAGATGAGGACCAGATGCAGTCGCTGACCTTGGACATCGATCCGCTGCAGCTGGCCTCGTGGCGCATGTTCCGCGACAGCGAGCAGAACGTCATCTACCTGGAGCTGACTCGGCGCTGAGGGGCGGGTCCCCGGCCGGGGGCTGCTCCGGGCCGCGCAGGGGCAGGGTGACGGTGAAGGTGGAGCCCTCTCCGGGGACGCTCTGGACCTCCACCGTCCCCCCGAGCGCCTGGACGATCTCTCGCACCAGCCACAGCCCGATGCCAAAGCCGCCGTAGTGCCGCACGGACACGGCGCGCTCGAAGCGCTCGAAGATGCGCTCGGCGTCCTCCGGGGCGATGCCGATGCCCTCGTCCCGGACCTGGATCCGGGCGTGCGTGGTGTCGCTGTCCACCGTCACCCGGATGCGCTTGCCCGCGCCGTACTTCATCGCGTTGGTGAGCAGGTTGCCCACCACCTGCTCCAGCCGCATCGCATCCCAGTGCCCCATCACGCTGGGGCTGGCGTACAGCTCGACGGGGCACTCCGCCCGTGCCAGCGCCTCGCGCATGCGCTCGATGATGCCGCGGACCAGGGGCACCAGATCCACGTCCTCGAGCTTTCCGAGCAGCTGTCCCTGGGCCACGCGGGAGATGTCCAGCAGCTCGTTGACGAGCCGGCCCAGGCGCTGGGTCTGCATGTTGGCCGACTCCAGCTTGTTGGCCACGCGCTCGGGCGGCAGCGTCTGGGCCGTCTGCCGCACCTGGGACATGAGCCCCTGCAGGTGGAGCTGGAGCGAGGTGAGCGGTGTCTTCAGCTCGTGCGCGGCGATGGAGAGGAAGTCATCGCGGCGGCGCACCGCCTCCTGCTCCTCGAGGTAGAGCCGGCCCCGCTCCTCGGAGAGGGCCGTCATTCGCTCGAAGCCCTCGGCGTTCTCCAGCGCCACGCTGGCCAGGGTGGTGATGAAGCCCGTGAGCTTCTCCTCGTCCTCGCCGAACAGCTCGCCCACCTGGCGGTGGCTGGCGCAGACACAGGCCACCGTCTTGCCGCGCACCTGCAGCGGCGCGCACAGCAGCGAGCGGACGCCGATCATCTCCATGCTGTCGCTCACGCCGCCGGGCATGCCCTGGCCCAGGATCGCCGGGCGTCCCGTCTCCAGCGCCTGGGTGATGGCGGTGCGGCTCACGCCTTCGGCCGAGCGGACATCCTCGGGGAGCACGTCCGCGGGATCCAGCACCACGCAGTGCTCCGCGCGCAGCAGCTCCAGCATGGACTGGCGCACTGCCTCGAACACCGCCTCGCGGGTGAGGGCGGAGGCAATGCGCCGGCCCGCCTCCAGCACCCGGGGGAAGCGATCGGCCAGGGACAGCGTCTCCATCCGCTCGGGAGTGGCCCCGGGGGAGAGCGACTCCTCACCCAGGCCCTGCTCCATCTCCTGGAGCTCGCGCGTGGCTGTCTTGAGATCCTCCGCGGCCTCGGGCCAGCCGAGCTCCTTGCCCACCTCTCCCCGCGCCAGCAGCGTCTGGGCGCGCTCGTAGCGCATCTTCTTTTCCTCGGCCACGCTCAGGCTCTGGTCCAGCCACTTTCGGGCCTGCTTCTTCTGCCCGGCCATGGCCGCCAGCAACCCGCGCTCGCGCAGGGCGTGGGGGAGGTTGTTGCGGTAGGTGCGCGCGACCCGGTGGGCTCGCTCGGCGGTTCGCTCGGCTTCCTTGAGCAGCTCGGCGCGGCGCTCCAGGGCAAACGGGGAGACGTTCTCCAGGCGCTTGCGCAGCGCGGTGGTGAGCCAGCCCGGCACGGGCGCCACGTACTCCGAGCGGAGGTGGGCATGCTCCACCAGCCGCTCGGCCTGCATGAGCGTGGTGACGGCGCCCTCCGCGTCTCCTTCATGGAGCTGGCGGATGGCCTCGGACATGAGGACGCCGGCGCGCGACTGGGGATCGGCGCTGGGGTTGGCCAGCTCCACCTCCAGCAGGCTGCGCGGGAGGCGGCCTCCCGAGGCCTTGCCCCACACCTCCAGCGCGAGCCGCACCGCGTAGCGATCTCCGATGGCCAGCGCCGCCTCGTGGAGCTGCTGGGCGGAGGTCAACGCCTCTCTCAGCCTCCCGAGCTGATAGAGCGCCATGGCCCATTGAAAGTGGGCGTTGTTCACCTCCCAGCGATCCCCGGTCCGCTCCAGGAGGCGGATGGCCTCGCGGCAGCGCTCGATGCACTCCTCGAAGCGGCCAGTGCAGTACATGGCCAGCCCGTAGAAGTGGAGCGACTGGCCCTGGCCCCACACGTCGCCCATCTGCCGACGCATCTCCAGGGACTTGGCCACGTAGTCGATGGCGCGCTGGTACCAGGGCAGCACCGTGGCCACGGGCGAGTGCTCGGAGTAGGCCTGGGCCAGCTCGGGGGTGGGCGGGTAGCGCTCGGCGATGTTCAGCTCGCGCAGGTGCGCCCAGAGCACGGCCATGCGCCCCCGGTGGTACCAGTACCCATAGGCCAGCCGGCTGTAGAGGTGGACGGCGAGCAGATCCTCCTCGCTCGCGCTGTCGTCGAGCGATCTGCGCGCCAGCCAGAGCCGAGGGAGCACGGTGTGCCCGGTCTGCACGGCGAGCTCCCAGAGGGCCCCCACGCCGCGCAGGGCGTTGCTGTCCGGCACCCAGCGCCCGAGCAGCTTGAGCCCCTTCTCGAGCGCCGCGTTGCCCTCGTCTCCCCGGCCGCGCTTGAAGGCCAGCTCCCCGAGCTTCGACCAGATGCGCGCCTGCTCCACGCGCTCCGTGGCCAGGCTCTGGGCAACCTCGAGCTGCTGCTGGGCCTCTTCGTACCGGCCACGCAGCATGAGCACGTCCCCCAGCCCCGCGGCGATGCGGTAACGGGTGTTGGTGTCCGCGCCGTCCGAGCCTCGCTCGGCGATACGGTAGTTGAGCTCCGCCGTCGCCAGGGCGAACTGCTGCCGGGCCCGCGCCGCTGCAACCAACGCGTACGGCAGGGCCTGGGTGTACTCGCCCGCGGCGTCGAAGTGGTAGGCCAGCTCGAAGGGATCCGCCATCGGGCTGCTGGCGATGGTGCGCGCCGTCAGCCGGTGCAGCTCCTTGCGCTCCTCGGGCTTGAGCAGCCCCAGCAGCGCCTCGCGCAGCTTGTCGTGGACGAAGGTGTAGCGGTCCCGGCTGTCCTCCCACAGCATGTGCCGGCGGCGAGGCTCGGCCAGCGCCGCGGCCACCCGCTCGCGGTGCGTCCCCGACAGCGCCGCCACCCGCTCCAGATCGAAGCTCTTGCCCAGCACGGCGCCCACCGAGAGCAGCCGCAGGGACTCGGCCGGCAGGCGCTTGATCCGGCGCACCAGGAACGAGGCCGCCTGGCGCGAGGAGCGCACGTGGGCCATGGCGTCCGGATCCACCTGCCACCCGTCGGGGCCGGGCACCAGCGCGCCGTCCTCCACCAGCCCGTGGAGCACCGCCGAGGCCATGAAGGGGTTGCCCTCGGAGAGCCGGGTCACCAGCTCCGTCGCCTCGGGGGGCAGGGCGCCCGCCATGGACTCCGCCATGCGCGTCACCTCGGCGGCGCCGAACGTGGCCAGGCGCAGGTGGACGCTGGGCTTCAGCCGCCGCAGCATGTGCCCGGTGCCCGCCTCCTCGCTGCGGAAGGACACCACGAGCATGGCGTGCCCCTCGCTCCGGGACGCGGCCTGCTGCCAGTTCTCGATCGCCCGCAGCGTCAGCTCGTCCGCCCACTGGCAATCATCCAGCAGCACCACCGCGGGCTCCGCCTCCGTGCCCAGCGCCCCCAACAGCGAGGTGAGGGCGCGGATGCCGCGGCTCTCGCCGAAAGACTCGGGCCCCAGGCTCTGCTGGGGCGCGGGGCGCAGCACCGGCTCGAGCTGGGGCAGCACGGTGGTCAGCGCCGTGGCCTGATCGCCCAAGCGCTGGCGCAGCAGCTCCGCCAGCGCGGGCTTCTCGCGAGCCGCCGCGGCGATGCTGGTCGCCACCCCGGCGAAGAGCTGGAAGGGGCGCTGCGCGGCCTGATCCAGCGCCTGGCCCTGGAGCACCCAGGCCCGGTGGTGCACGGCGCGCGCGGAGAGCTCCTCCAGCAGCCGGCTCTTGCCGCCCCCGGACTCGGCCTCCACCACCACCAGCCGCCCTGGCTCCGAGCGGGTCCGATCCAGCTCGCGCTCCAGCACCGCCAGCTCCTCGTGGCGGCCCACGAAGGAGGGCTCGGTGAGGCTGCGGCGCTGATCATGCGCGCCGGTGACGAGCTCCGGCTCCGCCTCGCCATGCGAGAGCGCTTCGTCCAGGGCGCGCAGATCGGCGAGCGCGGACTCGGCGGACTGGTAGCGATCCGTCGGATCCGTCTGCAGCAGCCGGCCCACCAGCTCCTCCAGCGCGCGAGGCACCTCCACGCCGCCGCTGCGCAGCTTGGGCCGCGCCGCCAGGTGCTGCCGCAGCACTTCGCCCACGGAGGTTCCATCGAACGCGGGGCGGCCCGAGAGCGCCTCGAAGAGCACGATGCCCACCGAGTACAGATCCGATGTGGTCTCCACCGAACGGTTGAGCAGCCCTGCCTGCTCCGGCGAGAGGTAGCGCGCGGTCCCCACCGGCAGATCCCTCAGCGAGGGATCCAACCGTTCGCTGCGGGACAGGCCAAAGTCCACCAGCGTGGCGCGCTCCAGCGGGTGGCCCTCGATGATGATGTTGGAGGGCTTCACGTCCCGGTGGAGCACGCCGTGGCGGTGCGCCTCCGCCAGCGCGGCCAGCACGCACTGTCCCAGGGTGAGCACTTCCGCCAGCGTGAGGCTGCCGTGCGTGAGCCGCTCCTCGAGCGTCTCTCCGGGGATGTAAGGCGTCACCACATAGAGGAGATCGCCCGACACGCCCAGGTGGAGGAGAGGCGCGAGGAAGCTGCTCCGCAGCTCCGCCAGCACCGAGGCCTCGTGCTCCAGCCGCTGGCGCGCCGTAGGGGCCATGGTGCTGGTGAGTGTCACCTTGGTGACGACCCGGCTCCCGGTCCGCAGGTCGCTCCCCAGCCAGGTCGAAATCCCCCGTCCCGCCTTCATTCGCTGAAGCAGTTCGAAGCGATTGCCCAGCCGTCTTCCAGGGAGCGGTTCTCCAGGAGCGGCGCTGGCCTGTGGAAAGCCGTCTGCCATTCGTACCCTCGCCCTCCCAGCGCATTGCGTTGGCAATGCGGTCGGCTTTGCGTCGTCCCTGCGACAAGCTTGGTGCCGGGGCGGTCTATGCCAAGGGGTCACCGGCGATCGATGCGAGCCGTCGTCCTGGCTTTCAACAAAGATGAATGGGATCCATCCCACTTGGACGCATGGCCGACCCTGATGGCTCGGAGACCAGCCAGGCGTGCACGATGACGCACTGCGCACTGCCCTCAGGAGCACGTCTTGAGGTTGCGCTTCTGGCAGCGACAACACGCACGCGAGGTATTCCGCCTTCGTGTTGCTTGACACTCCAGAGCCCAGAGCCCAAAAGCCCGGCGCAAGGCGGCGGCCTGGCAGTTCCTCTCTCGGCCGCCCGGGAGCCTGGGATTGAAGCTCGCCACCCTGAAGGACGGGACTCGCGACGGACGGCTGATCGTCGTCAACCGCGACAGCTCCGCGTATGCGCTGGCCACCCCCGTGGCCCTCACCCTCCAGGCCGCGCTGGATGACTGGGCGCGGGCGGAGCCTCAGCTGCGCACGCTGGCGGATCAGCTCGAGGCCGGCGCCGTGCAGAGCCGCCCGCTGGATGTGAACGCGCTGCTGGCCCCGCTGCCTCGCGCCTACGAGTGGGTGGACGGCAGCGCCTTCCTCAACCACGTCATCCTCGTGCGCAAGGCGCGCAACGCCGAGCCGCCGGCCACGCTGAAGACGGATCCGCTCGTCTACCAAGGCGGCTCGGGCGAGTTCCTGGCGCCCACGGCGGACATCCCCCTGGGTGACGAGGCGTGGGGCCTGGACTTCGAGAGCGAGGTCTGCGTCATCCTCGGAGACACGCCGCAGGGCACGAAGGCCGCCGAGGCGGGCAAGCACATCCGGCTGCTGATGCTGTGCAATGACGTGTCGCTGCGCAACCTCATCCCCGACGAGCTGGCCAAGGGCTTCGGCTTCTTCCAGAGCAAGCCCGCCACGGCGTTCAGCCCCTTCGCGCTCACGCCGGATGAGCTGGGGCCGGCCTGGAGAGAGGGGCGCCTGCATATGCGCGTGCGCTCCACGCTCAACGGCCAGCTGGTGGGCGACACGGAGGCGGGCGAGATGCACTTCTCCTTCCCCGAGCTCATCCAGCACATCTCCAAGACGCGCGGCTTCACCGCGGGGACCATCCTGGGCAGCGGCACCGTGTCCAATGAGGATCGGGCTCGCGGCATCTCCTGCCTCGCCGAGCGGCGGATGATCGAGACCATCGAGGAGGGCAAGCCGAAGACGCCCTTCATGAAGCCGGGCGACACCATCCAGATCGAGGTGCTGGATGCGGCGGGCAAGAGCCTCTTTGGCCGGATCTCCCAGAAGGTGGTGAAGCGATGAAGCTGTACAGCTACTGGCGCTCCTCGTGTTCGTGGCGCGTTCGCATCGCGCTGAACCTCAAGGGGCTGGCGTACACCTACGAGGCCGTGCACCTGCTGAAGGACGGCGGGCAGCAGCACTCGGAGGCCTACCGCGCCCTCAACCCCATGCGCACCGTGCCCACCCTGGAGTGGGAAGAGGGAGGGGTGGTGCGACGGCTCTCCCAGTCGGTCGCCATCCTCGAGTACCTGGAGGAGCGCTACCGCACGCCCGCGCTGCTGCCGGCCGAGCCGCTGCTGCGCGCCCGGACCCGGATGTTGTCCGAGATGGTGAACTCGGGGATTCAACCCCTGCAGAACCTCTCCGTGCTCCAGTTCGTGAAGCACGAGCTCAAGGGCGACGACAAGGTCTTCGCGGCGCACTGGAACGCTCGGGGCCTGGCGGCGCTGGAGGCCGCGGTGAAGGAGACGGCGGGCACCTATTGCGTGGGGGACGCAGTGTCTTTCGCGGACATCTTCCTGGTGCCCCAACTCTACGGTGCTCGGCGTTATGGAGTAGACCTGACGCCGTACCCCACGCTCACGCGCATCGAAGCCGCGTGCGACAAGCTTCCCGCCTTCCAGGCGGCCCACCCCGACCGGCAGCCCGACGCGGCGCTGGCCTGATGTTTCACGAGCCTTAGAAGGAGTCGACCATGGCCAACAAGATCGAATCGCTGGGCATCAAGATGATCGAGAGCGTGCACTGGTACGTGCACGATCTGGATCGCAGCCGCCGCTTCTACACGCAGGCGCTGGACTTCGCCGAGCTGGGCGTGTCCTCGCCGGAGCTGGAGAAGGCGGGCAAGCAGAAGTCGGCCGTCTTCCAGGCGGGGGACGTGCTCCTGATCGTCAGCCAGCCGGTGGGCGAGGGCGGGCGCGCGTGGCGCTTCCTGCGCAAGCACCCGGACGGAGTGGGCACCATCAACTACGAGGTGGAGGACGTCGAGAAGGCCTTCCGGCTGCTCGAGAAGCGGGATGCCACCTTCATCACGGACATCCAGCGCTTCACCGATGAGCAGGGCGGCAAGCTGGCGATGTTCTCCATCACCACGCCGTTCGGTGACACCACCTTCCGCTTCATCCAGCGCGATGGCTACCGCGCGCTGTACCCGGGCTTCCAGGCGCACCCCACGCCTCAGGGCGGGAAGAACCGCTTCGGCTTTGGCCGGATCGATCACCTCACCAGCAACTTCCAGACGATGAAGCCCATGATCCTCTGGATGGAGCACGTGATGGGCTTCGAGTCGTTCTGGGGCATCCAGTTCCACACCGAGGATGTGGCCGGGAAGAAGATGCTGGGCCACGGCTCGGGTCTGCGCTCCACGGTGGTGTGGGATCCGAACAGCCAGGTGAAGTTCGCCAACAACGAGCCGCTGCGGCCCTTCTTCAAGTCCTCGCAGATCAACATCTTCAACGAGGATCACCGCGGCGACGGCGTGCAGCACCTGGCGCTCACCGTGAACGACATCATCAGCACGGTGAAGGCCATGCGCGAGAGCTCGGGCATCCAGTTCATGCCCACGCCGGGCTCCTATTACGACGCGCTGCCCGAGCGCATCGAGCGCATGGGCATCAAGAAGATCGACGAGGACATCCAGGCGCTGCGCAACCTGGAGATCCTCATCGACGGCGACAAGGAGCATAAGTACCTGCTGCAGATCTTCATGAAGGACGCGGCCAGCCTCTACAAGGATCCGAACGCGGGGCCGTTCTTCTACGAGATCATCCAGCGCAAGGGAGACCAGGGCTTCGGCGGCGGAAACTTCCGCGCGCTCTTCGAGAGCATCGAGCGCCAGCAGAAGGCAGAAGGGCGGATCTAGGCCATGTTCGAGCGTCGCGTCGTCGGGAAGGTGCCCCGCAAGCACCACATCCAGCTGAGGGATGAGAAGGGCACCTTGATGTACGAGGAGTGCATCACCCGCGACGGGTTCGAGGGGCCCTACACCATTGCCTACCACCAGAAGGCTCCGCACACGCAGGGCCTGTCGGAGGTGGGGCACGGGTGGAAGACGCCGGAGCCCGTGACGGGACGGCCCCTGGCCAAGCGGCACTACAAGACGCAGGAGCTCCAGCGCGTGGGGGGCCCGCCCATCGATGCGCGGGTGCCGCTGCTCTTCAACGCCGACGTGACGCTCGGAGTGCTGCACCCCACTGAGCCTGATCCCGTCTACTTCACCAACGCGGACGGGGATGATCTGTTCTACATCCACGAGGGCAGCGGGGTGCTGCGCTCGCCGCTCGGGGACCTGCGCTTCACGGCGCAGGACTACGTCTTCGTCCCGCACGGGCTGGCGCACCGCTTCATCCCGGACAAGGGCGTGGCGCAGTACTGGCTCTCCATCGAGTGCAAGGGCGGGCTGCACCTGCCTCGGCAGTGGCGCAACGACGTGGGGCAGCTGCGCATGGACGCGCCCTACAGCCACCGGGACTTCAAGGCGGTGGAGTTCACCGGGCCGCAGGACGAGGGGATCCGCGAGCTGGTGGTGAAGCGCGGGGACACGTTCCACGGGTTCCGCTACCAGAGCTCGCCGCTGGACGTGGTGGGCTGGGACGGGACGGTGTACCCGTGGGTGTTCCCCATCCTGAACTTCCAGCCGAGAGCGGGCCTGGTGCACCTGCCGCCCACGTGGCACGGCACCTTTGCTTCGCGGGGAGCGCTGATCTGCTCGTTCGTGCCGCGCGTGGTGGACTTCCACCCGGAGGCCATCCCGTGCCCGTACCCGCACAGCTCGGTGGACTGCGACGAGTTCCTCTTCTACTGCAAGGGCAACTTCACCAGCCGGCGCGGCGTGGGGCCGGGCAGTGTGAGCCACCACCCGGCGGGCGTGGCGCACGGGCCGCACCCCGGAGCGTATGAGGCGAGCATCGGCCACAAGACGACGGACGAGCTGGCGGTGATGCTCGATACGACGCTGCCGCTGCACCCGACGGGGGCGGCGCTCTCAGTCGAGGATCCGAATTACCAGAACAGCTTCATCCCGTAGTCATCGCCTTTTGATGCTCAATCCATGAGCATTGTGGATGCATAGATTATGCAGATTAAGAATGTCAGAATCGCTGGTAGCGGTGGGCCGGTAAGAACGATATCGCTTAATTTTGAATTAAGATGGTATATGCGTCCGGCTATAGTTGTGGTGACAGAAGCGACGCTGAGGTGCGCAGACCAGCTTGTCGCCATGCCCTTTCAGCTCCCCGACTTCCCATATGTATTCAAAAAGGAAGACGAAACCATTGGGCGAATGGCTGTTGTTCAATTGTCTGATGCATCTATCAGGTTCATTGAGGAGCAAAGAGCGCAAAGAAAAGGCAATGACGTAGTTCTTAAAGTGGAAGTCAAATACCGTTACCGGGATGTTGACCCGCAAAAGCCCTCCCCTGCTCTAGAGTACGTCGACCTTTTTACATCCAGTAACTTTAATACCACCGATTTCACGCCGATCATTCCTCGATCTGAATGGGTAAGGATTCTGCAGTTTCTCGGCTGGAATGAGACGGAGTTCTTCGAAGTCAACATCAAAGGTTTTCGAGGAGATCCTCATCTAGAGGATGCGATCGAAAAACTCCAAGAGGCAGATACCCTTTTTCGTGAAGGGGAATATGATGCGACTCTTTCTGCTTGCCAGCAATCACTTGCTGCTCTGGAATCAGTACGAATCGCTGGGACACAAGTGCCCGGTGTAGACGCCATTCTGGCTCGGTGCTTCCGCGATGAGTCCAAGCGCGAGCATGTCAAGTCGACCATTGAAGCCACTCGCCTGTTGTGCGGACTGGGCGCAAAAGAAACGTATCCAGCCCAGTCTTTTTCCCGAGCAGAGGTTGAATATTGCCTAAGTACGACTTTGGGCATCTTTGCGCTGCTCGGTCATCGGTTGGCGGAAGGGACCGGCTTGAAGATAACGGAGTGAGTTTAAAAGATGCATGCCCACCCAGATGATCTACGTCAGATTTTGGCAATTCGGCAGGTGCCTAATTCAGCCTTGCGTCAGAGCGAGTTTGGTGCGCTCGATGCCTTCGTGCGCGTGTGTGAGTTGCTCGAGCCACAATTAGTCTGGCCAAAGAATGATGCCCGTGTGAGGTGGCTCACTGGCTTGTCTCATGCCAAGTTCTATCTTACTAACTGGGGGACAGTCGGTCCTATACCGTCTGATAAGTATCCCCAGCTTGAATTTGTCGTTGTAGACGAACTCGCTAGGTTGGCCCAACGCTATTGGAGGGCACCTACCGAAGGCCCGGTTAGGCAACTCCCCTTTCTGCTGAACCCTGAGCTTCGTGCAATTGTGGAGAGGGATTTGGCATCTCTCAGTGCCGCGCGCAAGGCTGATGAAGTAAAGGTTGCGCTGGTGCTTGCAGGGTCCATTGTTGAGGCAACACTGCTTGATGTGCTTGAGCGGAATCTTCAGGAATCTGAAGCGGCGGCTCGAAGAGTGATGCAAACTCCAGGTAATCGGTGGGGGCGGTTCGATCCAACAGATGTATCTGAGTGGAAGTTCTTCCAGCAGATCGCTATCTGCGGGCCAATTGGATTGGGCGTTCTTAGTGCCAAGACGGAGAAGATTGCTCAAGAAGTGCGCGACTGGAGAAACTTTGTGCATCCTGGCAAGGAGCGTGACGAGTCGCGCCAAGCCCCAATTCGCCCTTCGGATGCAGCGGTATCAGATGCGCTCGTTGAGAAGGTTCTCGATGAAGTCGAGGCATGGACACGAAAAGGCCAGCCTGTGGTGCCGCCCAGCCCGTGAATCTCTTGGACTCAGAGGAGTGACGCCACAAGTTTCTTCATTGGAGATGCGCTTTCGATAGACGCGCTCCACTCACGGCCACATTCGGACGGCCTGAGCAAGATTCTCTCGCGGCAGGCGCGCCTCGCCGGGCTTTGAGCCTTCATCCTTGCGGATAAGTCCAGTCTGGTCCCCCAGAATGATGCACACTGGGATGCGATGCCCATCCGGCAGGAGAGCGCTGGTGTAGCGAGCGTAGACGGCCTCGTCTCCTTCCTTGAGAAGTCCCTTTGTCCAGAGTTGCCCGTAGAGCAGGGTGCCATCGGGCAGGGGCCCCGTAAACGGGTACTTCACCACCCGGCCCACGATGGGCCCTGAGTGGTAGACCCCTCGTTCCGTCGGTTTGCCGGGTTGGTTGATGTCGATGATGACTTGGTAGCTTCTTTTGAGGAGGTTCATCTCCTCCATGTTCCGGACAGCCTCCTGGGGGCAGTCTTCCGGCAGGGGCCGCACCTGGGCTGCGGTGCAGCCCACGCTGAAAGTAGTGCACAGCCATGCGGCGATGGCCCTGGTGGGCCGGGAGTTGCTGAAGGTGGACACGAGCGAACTTCCTTTCTCAGAAGCAATGGTGGAGGTCGGGGCCGGAGCGAGCCACACCTGCCAGGCAGTGAAGAGGATCAGGACCAGCAGGAGCAAGCTCGCAGCGAGCGCGATTCTCCACCATGTCTTCTTGCGGCGGGCGGCCTTCTGCTCGGAGAGGAGCAACTGTTCCTGGATTCCCTGGGTGAGGAAGGAGAGGTGCTCCAGCGCCTCCTGGTGAGAAAGCTCTTCTGCTTCCTGCTCGCGGGCCTCCTTGGCTTTGCGCTCGGCTTCCTGCTTCTGGAGGCGGCGCTCCTCCACCTCATCCTGAGTCACGGGGGCCGGGCCCTCCGCAGATAGCTCGAGTGGCACCTTCCAGGTCAGCTTGGAGCGCTCCTTGGCCGCATCCCACAGGGCCTGAAGCAGGGCCTCGGCACTCTCGAAACGGTCTTCCGGCCGCTTCTCGAGCAGTCGCAGGGCGATGCGGCTGAGCGACTCGGGTACTTCCGGGTTGATGCGGTGAGGAGCGCGGGGGATGACGTTCTCGATGGCCACCAGCAGCTCGTCCTGCGTCAGTCGCGGATCGAAGGGCCAGCCATCCGCGAGTGCTTCGTAGATGAAGACGCCGAGCTGGTAGAGGTCGCCCGCCTGCGTCGCGTCGAACCGGGCGCCCTGCTTCCAGGAGCCCTCTCGGATGAAGGCGATGCACTCGGGTGGCAGGGCATAGGGAGTCCCAGGTGCCAGGCCCACCGTGAGGGTGGAGCCGCCCGGCAGCCACGCACTGCCCAGGTCCACGAGCACCGGCTTGTTGTCCGTAGGGTCGATGATGACGTGCTGGCTCTTGAAGTCCCGGATGAGGATGCCGCGGCTGTGCAGCTTGGCCACCACGCGCACCACGTCGATGAAGATGTCTACGAGCAGGGTAGCAGTGGGGCGGGTCTTCTCGCGCCACGCGTGGAAGGGCTCGCCGGGCACGTAATCCGTGACGATGTAGAGGTAGCCCTTGGTGGGGTGCGGCCACCTGTCTATGGCGCGTAGGTGAGGCAGGCCCGGCTGGCTGGCGTTGGCCATGAGGATGGCGGCCTCGTGGCGCATGCGCCCATCCACTTGCCGCTCCTCCAAGTCCTTCTCGGGAGTCTCCTGGGGTAGCTCAGGAGCCGGCCGTACAGCCATCTTGAGCGTGAAGAAATCCCCGTCGCGCTCGGCTTTGAAGGTACGGCCGAAGTTGCCGCTGCCCAGCGACTCGACAATCCGCCAGGGGCCCACCATGTCCCTCGGCTTGAGGTGGTCGGGGTGAAAGGCGTTCGACGTCATGGGCAGTGGCTTCCTATTGGGTCTCAAGGGTGAAGGACAGGCGGCGCTGGCCGCTGGCATCCATGAGTTCCACGCTGAATGGCTTGCTGGCTATCCAGGGTGGCTCCTTCGTCTCCACTACCAGCAGGCCCTGCTCACCAGGAGCCAGTTCCTCCGGCCTCATCTGCACCGAGAGAACCCTCACCGGCGCACCTCGTGAACTCGTGAGGTGGGCTTGCCCGGGAGCCCAAGGCTTCTGGCTTGGCAGGTTGTGCAACTGGATGGCCACCAGCGTCGAGGACGTACCCTCGTAGCCAACGCCTCGTTGCGCTTCCAGGCCACTGGACTCTGCGGCGGATGCCTTGGCGACTAAAACTACTGGGTGCATTTTCTCAGTGAGCCACTCAGAGAAGACGATCCCGGCAGGACCGTTCCCCGCGCATCGGGCCTTGAGTCCCTCCAGTTCAGCTTCCTTCTGGGAGAGGGCCGCGAGCAAAGCCTCAGGGGTGTTTGCCCGTCGATCCACCTCCACCTTCCCGTCCATCACGTCCGCCTTGGAGACGACGGCGATGACGGCCTTCGCGGGCAGCGCCCTGTCCTTGAAGCCGACCTGCATGATGAGCCTCTCGCCGGGACCGAGATCTGCGAAGGGCTCCAGGGCGAGAATGCGGTCACCGACGTCCACCCACTTGAAGCGGGTACGGTCCACGATGAGGCTGTCGCGGTCCAGGGGGCCATTGAACGCCGCCATGGTGAGGTTGTTCGCGGCCACATACAGCTCGAGCATGGGCTCGGTAGGAGTGGTAGGCAGCGCGGCGCGCCGGTCTTGGCGCTGGCGGACAGGGAGTTGGGGCTGGGCAGCGACCGTGCTTGCCACCAGCAGTGGGGCGAGGAGCAGCCACTTCGTGGGTAGTACCAAGGAAGTAGAACCTCCGAGGTTGGTACCATACCATAAGAGCATCGCTCGCGGAGTGTCCGCGAAGTCTTTGGAACATAGTCACTGCCCTATGACCCAGCGCTTCTTCGATCTAGCCGACGACGTCTACATCCCCCACCGCTGGCACCTGGATACTCCAATCGACAGCCAGGGCCAGCGGGTGCACGACTGGGACTTCAAGCGAGGAACGCCCGTGCACGTGGAGGGGCGGCTAAAAATTCCCATCGAGATTGCGGGCAGGCCGCTGGACTTCACCGAGGCGGGAATCCGGATCCCCGTCGTCCACGTCAAGGTGGCCTCCATGTTGGCAGAGCGGGCTCGTGGTGATGTGCAACTGATCCCCGCAGACATTGAGGGCCAACCGGATCAATACCTCGTCCTTGTGGCAACGCGCCTCATCCGCTGCATCGACGAGAAGGCATCTAGAATTCTGCTCTGGACCCATGAGGATGGAGAGCCGGACAGGGTTGGCCAATACCGGGATGTTCGGGACATGCGCATCGATAGGGCCAAGGTGGGCAGCGCAAAGGTGTTTCGTCCCGAGGGCTGGGAGGTCGCCCTTATCGTCTCCGAGGAGATCAAGGACGCCTTGGAACGCATGGGCGCCACGGGAACAAGATTTACAGAGGTCTAATGAAGCAGGCAGGGGGGAAGGCCTCTGCCTGTCTCCCTTCGCGAGCGGGCATTGCCGCGTGATTCCCCGGGTTCGAAGGGCCACGGCCTTTCCACTCCGAGGAGACACCGGCACATGAAGATCATCGCGACGCTCACCTGCCTGTTGGGTCTGCTGGGAGCCATCCCAGCCCATGCCGCAGAGACGGACATCCTCGGCAGGGAGGTCCCCATCGGGCAGGGGAGGCCGGCGGTGGTGCTGTACGCCAACCGTGGCAACCGCGATGAGCTACGGGGCACGGCCTACGACTTCATCTATGGGCTGCGCGCGGCGCGCCCGATCATCGTGGTTCACGTGGACCTGCGTGACGTCCCCGGGCTCTTCAAGGGGCTGGCGCGCAAGGAGATCGCCAAGAGCTACCGCTCGTCGCTCGAGCAGATGCAGAAGTTGTTCAGCGACAAGGGCGAGCAGCCGCCAGCCGATCTCCAGTCGTCGTTCTTCATGGTGGCAGACTCCCAGGGCGAATCACACCAGGCGCTGGGCCTGAAAAAGGGCTTCGACACTGTCGTCGCCCAGGCGGTGAGCGCCTCGGGCCAGGAGCTGGCTCGCGGGCCGTTCCCCCAGGCGGCCAATGCGATTGGCCGGGCCATCGGAGCGGCCACGGGTATCTCTCCCACGCAGCTAGCCGGCGTGCGCTGAGCCCGCGGAACCGCGCGGGAGGCGTCAGGCGAAGGGCAGGGGAGCCACCTTCACCGTGGGCCCCTCGGCCAGCGTCAGCTCCGTGCCGGGCTCCAGGTGGTCACGGTGCACGTAGGCCAGCGCCACCCGCTGCCCCTGCGCCGGCGAGCGCACCACGCTGGTAATCCAGCCCACCTTCTTCTCGCCCTTGCGCAGCTCGGTGCCGGGCGCCGCCTCCACCTCTCCCAGCAGCAGGCCCGCCAGCTTGCGGTTCATGTGGCCTCGGAAGGTGGCGCGGGCAATCACCTCCTGCCCGATGTAGCAGCCCTTGTTGTACGAGATGGCGTGCGTGAGGTTGGCCTCCAGCGGGATGGTGGTGTCCACCATGTCCTGCCCGTAGCGCGGCACCCCCGCCTCCACCCGGAGCAGCTCCAGCGCCTGGAAGCCCAGCGGCTTCAGCCCTTGCGCTCCTCCGGCCTGGACGAGCGCCTTCCACACCCCCTCCAGCGCCCCTCGCGGCACCAGCAGATCCACCCCGTGCTTCTCGAAGCTCGCGTGTCCCACGAGCAGCACCTGCGCCCCCGCCAGTGAGACTCCCCGGGAAGCGTTGGGCGCCAGGGGCTCGAAAGCGCTCCCGAGCGCCGTGCCCAGCACCTCCGCCGTCCGGGGGCCGAGCAGCCTCAGCAGGCCCCACTCGCTCGAGACATCATGGATCTCGGCGTCCTCGGAGATGAGGTACTTCTCCAGGAACTCCTTGACCTTGGCGCCCATCCCCGGCTCCACGTCCAGCAGCAGATCCGCCTCGCGCTTGAGGAGCCGGGCGTCCGCCACCATGGCGCCCTTGGCCGTGACCATCGCCGTGTAGGCCGCCGCGCCAGGGGGCAGGCCGTTCACCTCCTGCGTCACCATGCCGTGCAGGAAGCTGGCCCGGTCCTCCCCCGTTATCCGGAGCGTCTCGCGGTAGGAGGCATCATGCAGCGCCACGGCCTCTCGTGCCGCTCGATACTCGGCCTCCAAATCTCCATAATCGGCCGCCACCTCACGGCCACCCACCACCGAGAAGCGGGCGCCCGCCTGCTCGTGAAGAAAATGAAGCGTCAGCGGTTCCATGCCCGTCGCTATATAGACGCCCCAGAGGGAATGCCACGATGGATGTGAAGCACCTGTCCGCCTTCCAAGGTTTCTCCCCGGAGAAGCTCCAGAAGCACAACGTGTTCCAGTCCGGGCGCTTCTTCCTGGACGTGTACTGCTTGTCCCCCGGCCAGGCCCAGAAGCCTCACCGACACCCCATGTCCGACAAGGTGTACGTCGTCCTCGAGGGCCGCTGCCGCTTCCGCATTGGCGCCGAGGAGGAGGCCCATGGCCCTGGCGCCTCCGTGTTCGCCCCCGCGGGGGTGGAGCACGGCGTAACCAACGAGGGGCCGGACAATGCCCGGCTGCTCGTGTTGATGACCCCGCCCCCGGAGCACGCATGAGCAAGAAGGCCAATCCGCCCCCTCCCGTCCCCTCGCGCGGCGCCACGGCGCTGCTGGCGCTGGGGCTCGCCGAGTGCGCGCTGTCCGTCTTCCAGTGGTCCCAGCTCATTACGTTGCGCAACGGTGGCTCCACCGTGTGCAGCGTGTCCGAGCACGTGAACTGTGAAGTGATCTGGAACACCCCCTTCGCCAGCCGCGTGCACGAGCTGATCGGCATCCCCGTGGCGGGCCTGGGCCTGCTGTGGGGCGTGGTGGCCACCGCGCTGGCCGGCCTCTACCTGACGTGGCGCAGCGGGGGCCACACCGTGCGGCCCGCCGCCAACGGGCTGCGGCTCACGGCCGCCGCCGGAGCGCTGACCACGGTGGTGCTCGCCAGCGTGAGCGCCTCGGCCGGGGCGCTGTGCCTCACGTGCCTGGGCACCTACGTGTTGGTGATTGCCTTCGCCCTCATCGCCTGGCGCGGGCTCCCTGGCCCGGTGGTGCCTCAGGCCGGCGAGTGGGGACGCACGTTGAAGTGGACGCTGGGGCTCACCCTGGCCGGCTTCGTCGCCCTGAGCATCCCGGGCCGGGCCACCCCGAAGGCCACCGCCGCCGAGGAGCAATTGCCGCAGATCTCCTCCGAGCCCGGCTCGATCGAGTCGTACCTGCGCAGCCTGTCGCCAAGGGATCAGCAGTGGGTGGCCAACGCCCGCGAGCAATACATTCATGAGACGCCGCTGTCGGCCAAGGCTCCCGCGCGCCGCCGTGACGGCGCGGTGGATGCGCCGGTGAAGATCGTCGAGTGGACCGATCCCATGTGCCCCCACTGCAAGATCCTGGTGGAGTCCATGGCCGCCATGAGGAAGCGCGTGCCCGAGGGCAAGCTGTCCATCGAGGCCCGTCATTACCCGCTGGATGGCGGGTGCAACCCCACCATCTCGCCCGAGCGCACCGACGGCGGGCTGCGGTGCCTGGCGGCCAAGGCGACCATCTGTCTGGAGGACGCGCCGGACTACTGGCAGCTGCGCGAGAAGCTCTTCGAGGCCCAGCGCACGCTCACCGTCGGCAACGTCATGCAGATCGCCTCGTCCGGGACGGTGAGCCGCTCGCAGCTCGAGGCGTGCGTGAACAGCGCGGAGACCACCCGGCGCCTGCAGGAGGACATCGCCTACGCGCAGCAGCACCAGATCGAGGGCACGCCGCTCGTCGTGGTGAATGGCCGCCAGGTAGTCCCCAGCGTGCCGTTCCTCTACGCGCTGGCGATGGCCGGGGGGGATGTGAATGCTCCGGCGTTCCGGGTGCTGCCGCCGCCCAACCTCCCGCCCATGGCGGGCACCCAGTAAGTCTCGGCGATGGGGAAGAAAGACAAGAAGCCCGAGCCGGCCGCTCCGGCCGCCCCGTTCCACAACCCGTTCGGGGCGCTCGCGGGCAAGCGCGAGGAGCTGCCTTCGAAGCCCGAGCCCGTGAAGGCTCCCGAGAAGGCGGACGAGCGCAAGGGGCCGGCGCGCGCCGTGGTGCGCATGGAGCGCAAGGGCCGTGGCGGCAAGGAGGTGACGGTGGTGGAGCAGCTCGGGCTGCGGCCGCCGGAGCGGGAGGTGTGGCTCAAAGCGCTGAAGGGCGCGCTGGGCTGTGGCGGGGTCGTGGAGGAGGAGTCGCTGGTGTTGCAGGGAGACCAGCGCGATCGGCTGCCCGCGTTGTTGGAGGCCCGGGGCGTGCGGCGCGTCATCATGGGCTGAGCCTCCGCCTCCCGGCCAAAATCGAGACCGACCCCGCTTCTGCTGCTAAGGGTGGGCCCACCTCATTCCAAACCCGAGGGGGTTACCATAATGAAGGCACTGAAGCTGTTCGTGGCGGTCGTGTCGGTGGCGATGGTTGGGGCCGTGTCGTACGCGGCCGGGGCGAGCAAGAGCGTGAGCAAGGCGGCCAGCGAGCTGAAGTGGGAGCCGATGGCGCCGAACGTTCCGATCCAGGTCGCCACGCTGTGGGGTGATCGCACCAAGGGCGAGTCCGGCGTCCTGCTGAAGTTCCCGGGCGGCTTCGACTCGGGCATGCACGCCCACACCGCCGACTACCATGCGGTGCTCATCCAGGGCACCTGGATGCACACCGAGGAGGGCGCCAAGGAGACCAAGGAGCTGTCGCCGGGCTCGTATGTGATGCAGGCCGGTAAGGTCATGCACAACGACACGTGCAAGGCGGGCTCGGAGTGCATCATCTTCGTCCACCAGCACGCCAAGGCCGACTTCATCCCGGGCAAGGCCGCGCCCGCGCCCACCCCTGCGCCCGCGCCGACGCCCGCGCCCAAGGGCACGAAGTAACGCTCGCGCGAGCCACGAGCCGTGGGGCGCTGCGCTCCGCGGCTTCGTGGCTCAGGGCGGGTTCTGACTGGCCCCAAACGGGGAGAGCGGCTTGCGCGGCAGATCGGGCGGCCGCTCCGTCGGAGGATTGTGGAGGTACTGCCGCATCTGCTCCTCCGCTCGCTCCGGCTCCCCGAGCTGCATGAGCACGTTGGCGTAGAGCCTTCTGCACTCGCCGTTGCTCGGATCGAGCTCGAGGCAGCGGGAGAGCGCCGCGGCGGCCTCGGTGTACTTCGCCGCTTGCATGAGCGAGCGCCCATCCTCTGCCAGGGTCCACGCGGCATATCGTTGAGAGGGTGAGACCTCTCGCGGTGGAGCTGTGGTCACGGCAGGCTCCACGGAGGCGTGCCCATCCGCGGCCCTTCCGTTGCCAGCGGGCGGGTCCTGAGGAGGGGACGTGTTCTGCGCCGTCTTCGCGCCGGTCGCCTGGGAAGCGGCAGGTGTCACCGGTGAGTCCCCGGCTCGCGGAGAAGGCTTGTCACCCGAGCTCGCCTCGGCCGGTGGCCCAGGCTTCTGCGGGGCGAGCGGGGGAAGGGTGGATTCCCACCACGCGGCGATGAACCTGTCGGGACGGAGCCGGATCCCGGCGAAGGCCAGCCCTGCGATCGCGGCCACCGCGAGCAGCGCCCACCCCTTGCGCGAGTGGCGCCGGAGCAGCGGAACCCGCGTGAGGCCAACGGGCTCCAGCGGCAGGGGCTCGGTCTCCAGCCGTGGCCGGGGCTCGGTCTCCACCCCGGGCCGGGGTTCGGTCACCGGTGCCTGCGCCCGCACGGAAGCGGTGGGCGGTGAGCGCCAGTGGGTCATCTCCTCCAGGAACGAGGCGGGCACCTGCACCGCGCGTCCCTCGGTGCTCAGGTCCTCTCGGAACAACTCCTGGACGAAGTGGGACAGCGACAGCGCCGAGAAGCGCGGCGTGGAGGCGTAGAGGTACCCGGTGAGCGCATCTCCGAAGGCGTGGCTGGACTCGAAGCGCTCCTCGCGCTTGAGCGCCAGGGCCTTCATCAGCAGGGACTCCAGCTCGGAGGGCAGCTCGGGGCGCAGCACGCTGGGGCGGGGGAACGCGCCGTTGATCAGCCTGGGGAGCGCGGCGTACTCCGGGCCTTCCACCGGGAGCCGGCCGCACAGCAGCTCATAGAGCACCACGCCGGTGGCCCACACATCCGTGCGCCCATCCACCTCCTCGCCGCGCGCCTGCTCGGGAGAGAAGAACAGGTACTTGCCCTTCACCACGCCCGGAGCGGTGTTGAAGTTGCGCTGCATGCGGGCCTTGGCGATGCCGAAGTCCACGAGCTTGACCTGGCCCTCGTAGCTGACCAGCACGTTGTCCGGAGAGATGTCCCGGTGGACGATGCCCAGGGGCTTGCCGCTGTCATCCACCCGGGTGTGGGCGTAGTGCAGGCCCCGGCACATCTCGATGGCGATGAAGGTGGCCAGCGGCGCGGGCAGGTGGCCGAGGCCGGAGCGGAGCGCGCGCTTGATGATGCGATCGAGCGGCTTGCCGTCCACGAACTCCATGGCCAGGAAGTACTCGCCGTCCAGCTCTCCGAAGTCGTGAACCTGGGCGATGTTGCCGTGGGACAGCGTGGCGGAGATGCGCGCCTCGCTGATGAACATGGAGATGAAGGCGTCGTCGCTGGCGTACTCGGGGAGGATGCGCTTGATGAGCACGGGCTTGGTGATGCCGGCGGCGGCCAGGAGCCTGGCGCGCCAGGTCTCGGCCATGCCCCCGTGGCCGAGCCGCGACACCAGCTCGTACCGGCCGAAGCGATCTCCAGGTTGAAGCCCCATGTGGGGGCCATCCTACCCGTCACGGCCAGGGACTTCACAGCCAGGCAGGGGCCTCGGCTCTCGAAGGCAGAGGGCAGAGCGCGGGCCTCTCGGGCTGGACGCCAGCCGGGGCACTCGCGAGGATGCACGGCGCATGAAGATCTGGGTCGACGCCGATGCGTGTCCGGGGCCGGTGAGGGACATCCTGCTGCGCGCCTCACAGCGCCTGGGGATCTCCACCGTCTTCGTGGCCAACAAGCGCCTCACGCTGCCGCGCTCGGAGCTCGTCTCCACGGTGCAGGTGGGCGCGGGGCTCGACGTGGCGGACAGCCACATCGCCGCCTCGGCTCAGGCAGGAGATCTCGCCGTCACGCAGGACATCCCGCTGGCGGCGCTGCTGGTTCCCAAGGGAGTGGTGGTGCTTGATCCGCGCGGGGAGCTCTTCAGCGAGGAGAACATCGCCGAGCGCCTCTCCGTGCGGAACTTCATGCAGGAGCTGCGCGACAGCGGCGTGATGACAGGCGGTCCTTCCAGTTTCTCGGCTCAGGACCGTCAGCAGTTCGCCGCTACGCTGGACCGCGAGCTCACCCGATTGCTCAAGACACGGTGAAGGGCTCGCGAGATCCGGACGGCCGAAGACTACGGCTTCTGCGGCGGGCGCGGCGGCACGAAGGCACCGGGAAAGAGGCTCGGGGCTTCACTGGCATGCACAGGCGACATGATGAATCCTCCTCAAGAAAGGGCCGTAGCCTCGGCCCACAAAGCAATCCAAGCAAAACAGGCATCACAAGTCAACCGGAACTTTTGGGTAATACTGTTCTCCCCAATTGCCGGACAGGGAGTATAGCCCAAGACTTTGCAAGGCGTACTTTAAGTCCTGAATACATCAGCTCCGGAGTGAGATCAAGAAGGTCTTCTCCGCAGAGTTCCTGACAGAGGCGGGAAAGGTGGGGTAGTTGCTCCCCCTGGAGATTGAAGCGCGCTCGCTACAATCTGCTGTCGCCCGAGCTGAAGGCCAACCCCTACCCCGCGGCCCCGGGGTGCTCCCGCTCGTGCTGCACGCGGCGGGAGGAGGCTCAGCCGGGTGTCACCCCCGGCGATGGCCCGTGGCCTGAGAGCTCTGTCAGCAGCTCACGGGCGGCCTGGTAGTCCCGGAGCTTGGGCTCGCGGGTGAACCTGCCGCAGACCTCCGAGAGGAGCTCGGAGGCCTCGGGGGCGCGGCCGGATTGTCGCAGGAGCCGAGCCAGATGCACGGCCGCGCGCAGCTCGTGGAGCTTCGAGCCGGAGTCACGCGCCTCCGCCAGGGATTGCTCCAGCGCCACTCGCGCGGCCTCCAGCTCTCCCCGTTGGAGGAGGAGCTCTCCCTGGAGCCGCAGCAACTCCCCCCGCGCCCTGCCGGCCAGGAGGGTCTCGAGCATGTCCAGTCCCTCCTTTGTGGCGGCCAGACCTGCCTCGCTCTGCCCGGCGAGGAACTGGGCCTTGATCAGGCACACCAGACACGTCGGGTAGATGATCCGAGCGCCCATGGCCTGGATGAGTCCGAGCCCCTGCTGGATGGTGGCGATCCCCACCTGAGGATCCCCGAGCCGCGCGGTGGCCCAGCCCAGGAGGCAGGAGCCGATGGCCAGCGTGAACAGGAACCCGTTCTTCGTGGAGACGGCGATCAGCCGGTTCGCCAGATCTCTCGCCGCCTCGGGCTCATCCACCTCGTACTCGATCGACGCGCAGAATGAGAGCGTGACCGCGACGGCGTACGGGTGTTGCATCGCCTCGGCCAGGGCGAGCGCCTCCTGGCTGATCGCGCGGGCGCGCTCGATGTCTCCCAGCATCGCCTCGCTGAAGGCCGCATACAGGTGCGCGTGGAGCACCTGCTCGGAGACATAGCTCTGGCTGCCGCCGCCCCGGATGGGCGCCAGGACCTTCAAGGAGGGATCCTCGCGGCTCAGCTGGTTGGCCAGGGCGCAGTGCCGCAGGGCGCTGGCGTAGTGGCCTCGCCAGAACTCCAGGGCCCCGAGCGCGGCATGGACGACGACTTGGGTCGTCGCGTCCGCGCCGGCCTCCATGCGCTGCTGGAAGATCGCCTCCATCTTCCCCGCGTCTTCGCGGCTCCCCCGGACCAGCGCGACGACCCAGATGCCCCAGAGGACGGAGAAGGGGACCTCGCCGTAGCGCTCGCACAGCTCGCGCGCATGGGCATAGACCTCTTCGACCTCGGGGGCGGCGAAGCCCTTCGTCGAGACGAGCGCCTGCCCCAGCTCGACCCGCAGGGCGATCTCCCGCTCGTCCCGCTCCCGCGAGGCCGGCAGGAAGGCGAGCTGCTCGAGCGCCAGGGTGAAGTGGTGGAGGGCCTCGGCCAGCGCGGACTTCGCCGCCGCGTGCTGGCCTGCCCGCTGCCACAAGAGCACGGCCTGCTCCGAGAGGCCCGCGCGGGTGGCGTGGT
The DNA here is from genome assembly GCF_045802625.1 of Hyalangium sp. Classification (NCBI taxonomy): domain Bacteria; kingdom Pseudomonadati; phylum Myxococcota; class Myxococcia; order Myxococcales; family Archangiaceae; genus Hyalangium; species Hyalangium sp. Next base: position 53,493 of record NZ_JBJMQP010000055.1, read on the forward strand.
TCGCCAGCAGCTCCGGCTGCTCCTCTGGCATCCGAGGGAAGTGCTCGGTCAGCACGTGGAAGAGGCGCCGGTGGTACTGCTGGCGCGTGCTCCGCGTGAGTGACTGGTAGGCGGCGTCCTGGATGAGCGCGTGCTTGAAGGCATACGTCAGGTGCGGCGGCCACCCCTGCTGGAAGAGCAGACCGGCGCGCTCGAGCCGCTCGATGTCCTGTCGCAGCGCATCCTCTTCGAGGAAGGAGACGGCGCGGATCACCTCGTGGCTGAACTCCCGGCCCAGCAGCGCCGCGAGCTGCGCCAGCGCCTTCGTCTGGGGCGGGAGTTGATCGAGCCGGGCCTGGAGCAGCTCGTGCAGGGTGGTGGGGATGGGCTGCGGCGCGCCCCGGGCGAGGGTCTCCACGCCACCCCGCTCCAGCACCATGCGGGTCAGCTCCTCGACGAACAGGGGGACTCCGTCCGTCCTGGCCACGAGCTGCTCGATCGACTCCGGCGACAGGGGCGTGCCGCGGGCGGCCTCCTGGATCAGGGCCGCGGTGGCCTTGGGCGGTAGAGGCTCCAGCCGCAGCTCATGGAAGCCAGGACGGTCCGCCCAGGGCTGGGTGAAATCAGGCCGGGCGGTGAGCAGGAAGCAGGCCCGGAGGCGTCCAAGGTTCTCCAGCAGGAAGCCCAGGAACTGGAGGGTGGAGGGATCAGCCCAGTGCACGTCCTCCATGAGGAAGACGAGCGGCCGCTTCTCGCTCAACACCTGGAGCAATGCCGCGAGCGCCCGCACACCCTGCTCTCGCTGGTGCTCGGGCGGGAGCCGCGGGAAGGGATCGTTCTCGGGCAGGGGCAGGGAGAGGAGCGAGGCGAGCGGCGGCACATGCTCCCCGGGCAGGCCGGAGGCGCTCAGCTGCTCCTGCAGCGTCCGCAGCTTCTGCGCGGGGGTGTCCTCCGGCGAGAGCTCCAGGAAACGCTGGAGCCAGTCGATGAAGGGATGGAAGGCGCTGTCCCGGAACTGCGGCCAGCACTGGCTCTGGAACCAGGTGCTCGCGCCCGAAGGTTCGCGATCGTGCAGCTCCTGGACGAGGCGGGACTTGCCAATGCCTGCTTCGCCTCGGAGCAGGATGAACGCGCCATGCTCTTGCGTGGCCTCCGCGCGCAGCCGGGTGAGCCGCTCCAGCTCCGAGTCCCGCCCCACCAGCGGCGTGAGCGCGCCCAGCACGAGCGCCCGGTCGAAGCGCGTCGCGTTCCTGCGCTCATGAAGCACCTGGTGGACGCCCACGGACTGGAGGCCCGAGAGCCCCGTGAAGGTCCGCTGGCCAAGAAACCGGGTCTGGAAGCGGCCTCGCACGAGCGCGTGCGCCTGGTCGCTGAGGAGCACCATGCCGGGCTCGGCCTCCGTGGCCAGCCACGAGGCGATCCGGGGCGCCTCGCCCTGCATGGCGGGGGTCATCCCATGGAATTGAGGCATGACGTCGGCCAGGGCCACGATCTCCGTGTGGACGCCAGCCCTCACGGACAGCCCCTGGCGCCACGAGCACAGCAGCTCTCTCGGCAGCTCCTGGGTCTGACGCAGCGCCGCGCGGACCGCCTGCTCCGCGTCCTCCTCGTGCAGGTGCGGATAGCCGAAGCTCGCCAGCACCTCGGCTCCCACCGCCGTGATGATGCTCCCCCCCGCCTGCTGGACGATGCGCAGGCACGCGCGGTGGAAGGCCTCCTCCAGGTCGCTGAAGTCCTCGGGATCCACGGCCCCGGTGCCGGAGGCCAGCGAGAGCCGACAGGCCACCAGGGTCACCTGCCGCCGCTCCGCCACGCCTCGCGGGCGCTGGGGCCGCAGGGCGAGGCGCTCCTGCAACTCGCACAGCTTCTTGAGCAGCTCGGAGCCGTCGGCGGGGCGCTTCGCCGGATCCTTGTCCAGCGTCGTGGCGATGAAGCGATCCACCTCCTCGGGCAGCGCGGCGCGGCGCTCACGTACCGAGGGCATGGGGCGGCTCGAGGTGACGTGCTCCTCGATCTCGTGCTCCTCCAGCCCCGGAAAGGGCAGCTCGCCCGTGAGCATCTCGAAGAGGAGGATGCCGCAGGACCAGGTGTCGTCGCACGAGTGGGGAGGCTCCCGCCGCCACTGGGCCGGAGACATATAAGGAGGCGTCCCCGAGCCGCTGGTCACGAGCGCGGAGTCACTGCCGGTCAGCAGCCGCGACAGGCCGAAGTCGAGCAGCTTCGCCCGGCCTTGGGTGAGGAAGACATTGCCCGGCTTCAGATCCAGGTGGACGAGGTGCCGCTGGTGGGCATGGGCCAGGGCCGCCGCCACATCGAGCAGGATGTCGAGCGCGCGCCGCAGCTCCAGTCTCCCCCGTCGCAGGAGCGAGCTCAGGGTCTCGCCATCCAGGTACTCCATCACCAGGAAGGGGACCTTCGTCGCGGACAGCCCGCTGCTCTGCCGGAAGCCGGTGTTCCACAAGGACACGTCGTAGATCCGGACGATGTTGTTGTGATCCAGCCGGGCGATGGCCTGGGCCTCCTCCCGCACCAGCACCGCCACCTGCTGCGGCGACAGGTGCAGGACCGAGAGGATGAACTTCAAGGCGACCGTTCGCTGCAGCTCGTGGTCCAGGGCCCGGAACACCTGGCCCATGCCTCCCTGGCCAATCCGCTCGAGGATCTCGTACCGGCTCCCATCCAGCCCCCCCAGCCGCTCGCCCACGACGGGCATGGGCACCGCGATGGGCTGCCAGGCGACCTCTCGCAGGAACGAGTCGCCGAACTCAGAGTCCTCGAGCGGGAAAGCGCTCTCGGCCAGGAGCCGCGAGCCTCCTCCTTCATGACCGACGATGTTGCCCATCTCGTTCCCCAGTTCTGGTGCGCTCCTTGTCGCGAGAGGGACTGTGTGGCGTGAGTGCTACGGCACCTCGGAAGCCTCGACGAGCGCGTAGATGACCGCGAGGGGGCGGCGTGTGGCCACCTCCGTGGCATAGACGGCACCCACATAGAGGCCCGGGTTGATGCCCTGCACCGTGCGCCGGCTCTGGCCGCGGCCGAGATCCACGAGGGTGACCTCCACCCGATCGCTCTGCGGCGACAGCTGGGCCTGGACATGATCGTTGGCGTTGATGCTGCGCTTTCCCACGGCCTGACCGCCTCCGGTCCCATCTCCTCCAATGAGGTAGAGATCCGTCACGGTGATTGTGACGCCCGGGGGCAGGAAGACAGCGGTGGAGGCATCCATGGGGCCCACGAACTCGGTATCTCCATCCACGACGAACAGGAAGGTGGGCAGCTGCCGCTCCGCTGACTGGGGCATCCACTGGAAAGGGAGCGCTATCAACAAGGTCAACTCATCCAGGGTCCCGGTCATGTCCTGCATCCACGACGAGGGAGCGTAGGTCCCAGTCCTCATCTGATCGAGGGCTCGGGACCAGCGGCCGACCTGGCCCAGCAAGAAGGTGGAGGAGCCCTGCAGCATGTCGGTCCAGTAGCGGGTGACGGTGGCGGCGTCCGGTGCCGGCGTGCCTGTGTTGCTGTCTCGGGGGGGCGTGGCCATGGTGGCCTCCTTTCAGGGGGGGGCAGCGGGTAGGCAGTAGAGGCGCCGGATGAGCTCGTTCATCCAGAGCCCCACGACGGCCGGCGCCACGTAGCGGAGGGCCTGGCCCGCGCCCACGGGCCCCTGGTCCGGAGTGCTCCTGTCCAGGAAGTCCGCGTAGCGGATGTTCTTCACGGTGCGGATCCGGAAGGGAGCGTCCTCCTGGCCGGCGGAGGCCGGGAGCGGTGCGACGCACTGGAAGCCGCAGTCCACCTCGATCCCCCGCTTCGGGTATTGCAGCGCGGAGAACTGGCTGCCCTCACACGAGTAGAGGGCGAAGTCCAACCGGAGCTGCTGCTTCTCGGGGTCCACCTCGTAGCGAATGTCGAGGTAGTTCTTGAACGCGGCGATGTTCGCCAGGTTCCAGTTGAACTCGACATGCTCGAAGAGATACCCCTTCCAGCTCTCACCCCGCTGGCTGGTGGTGCCTGTGGCCTCCGAGAAGCTGAGTCCATCCTTGCTCCGCTCCACCTGGTAGCTCGCGGGCCAGAACGGCGAGCGGCTCCAGCTGCGGGGATCGAGGGCGCGGGCGAGGAAGTCGAAGCTGCAGTAGGACTTCGAGGGAATGTCCACCGTCGTGACCAGTGACGAGAGGTTCAGCGTGCTCTGAGGGGAGGGGGGCAGTTGCTGGAGGGCCTCCTCGTCGAAGCACGTCCCGAGGCTCACCGGCTCGTCGCGGGTGATGAGCTTCTGGGTGATCTTCTTGAGCCCCTTCAGCGCTTCCTTTCCGGGGCCCGGGCCGGGCTTGCTGCTCTCTGGAGGAGGGGCCTGAGTGGTGGGAGCGGGCGCGGGAGAGCTCGGCCTGGTGCGGAACGCCGCCCGGATCTCTGGGGCCTCCCCGCCATAGAAGACCTGCCGGAGCTGATCATAGGAGAAGCTCAGGGGTCTATCCGAGGGTTGTTGGGGCAACGTCCTCCGCAGGCGCTCCGTGAGCTCCTGGGCGCTGATGCCCAGGAACTCCGCGAGATAGGGCTCGAACTCCTGCTTGTGCTCGATGAGGACGGCGAACGCCAGCTTGCATCCCGCCACGTCCCGCGCGGGCTCGTAGTGCTCTGGGGGCAGCTCGTCGATGAGCGCGAGGGCGCTCGGCAGAGGGAGTGGTTGCTTGTCCGGGGTGAGGAGTTCGGAGAGCTCCCCTCGGACGCTCGTGTGCAGGAAGACACTGAACAGGGCCGCACGGTATTCATGAACGCCCGGAGCACGCTCTGGAAGGGCGCTCTCGGATTGTTTCAGTACGCGCATCAGGCTCCTCCCAGCGGCGGGCTCGGATCCCACGCCGAGGCCCACTGAGTGGAAAATGAGTCAGGTCGCCGCGTCCTCAACGGACGGCCATGCGACGGGTTGGGTGGCCTGTCGTAGGTTGCTGGTGGGGGTGACCCGATGGCGACCTCGCATCCTTTCCTGCTCTATGGAGCCACGGGCTTCACGGGCCGGTTGCTGGCACGAGCGGCCCAGGAGCGTGGCTTGCGCCCCATCCTCGGGGGCCGGAACGAGGCAAGGCTGGCGGCGCTCGCCTCGGAGCTGGGGCTGGAGTACCGGGTGGCCTCCCTGGGCTCTGGCCTGGACACGGCGCTGCGGGAGGTGGGGGCCGTGCTCCATGCCGCGGGGCCGTTCTCCTCGACGTTCCGCCCCATGGTCGAGGCCTGTCTGCGCACGGCGACGCATTACCTGGACTTCAGCGGCGAGGTCCTGGCCATCGAGGGCGTCTTCCAGCACGACGCGGAGGCCCGCCGGCGCGGGGTGATGCTCATGCCCGGAGTCGGGTTCGACGTCGTCCCTTCGGACTGCCTGGCGCTCCATGTAGCGCGCCGGTTGCGAGGGGCGCGGCGGCTCCTGCTGGGCATCTCCGGGCTCGAGGTGATCTCCCGTGGCTCGTTCCGCACGCTCGCCGAGGGCGCTGGGCAGCCGATTCGTCTCCGCCGAGGAGGGAGGATCTCCGAGGCCGCCCCGGGCTCGCTCCAGCGTGAGCTCGACTTCGGCGCCGGGCCTCGCCCGAGCCTCGCGATGAGCTGGGGAGACGTCAGCTCCGCGTACTACTCGACGGGGATCCCCGACATCGAGGTCTACTGCGAGGCGATCCCCGCCCTGCAGATGATGGTGATGGCCAATCGCTGGGCCGGTGGGCTGCTCGCGGCGCCCCCAGGCCGGCTCTGGCTCGAGCTCCAGGCGCAGGCGCTGCCGGAGGGGCCCACCGATGCGGAGCGAGCCGGGCGCCACGGCGTCATCGTCGCGGAGGTGGAGGACGCCGCGGGACGTCGTGTCCGGGCGCGCCTGCGCACTCCGGAGGCGTACGCGTTCAGCTGCATCACCGGGCTGGCCATCGTCGAGCGCGTGCTCGCGGGAGACTGGGAGCCGGGGGCCCAGACGCCCGCCCGGGTCTATGGGCCGGACTTCGTGCTCGCGTTCCCAGGTGTCCTCCGGGAGGAGCTCTGATCGCCCTGGGGTGCAGGGAGGCGTCCGCGCACCGACGCTCGAGGGAGGGCGTGGATTGACGGGGCTGGCGTGCTTCTTCATGAAGGAGCGGCCATGAGCACCAAGCGTCCCATCGATGTCGCCATCGTCGGAGGAGGGTGCGCGGGCATCTCCGCCGCCTTCGAGTTGACGCGGCCCGAGCACCAGGGGCGCTATCGCGTCACGGTGTACCAGCTCGGCTGGAGGCTGGGAGGCAAGGGCGCGTCGGGCCGAGGGGCGGCGGACCGGATCCAGGAGCACGGCCTCCACCTGTGGATGGGCTTCTATGAGAATGCCTTCCGGTTGATCCGGGAGTGCTACGCGGAGCTGAAGCGAGACCCGGCCACCTGCCGCATCGCGGACTGGCGCCAGGCCTTCACGCCGGATCCCTTCAATGGGGTCATGGACTGGTCCCCGCGAGGGGAGTGGTCCCCCTGGACAGCGCGGATGCCTCCCTTCGAAGGGCTGCCCGGTGATCCGGGGAACGAGATCCCCCGGTGGACCATCGCCGACTATCTGGCGAGGAGCCTGGAGCTGGTGCGCGCCCTGGTGGTGTCGGCGCAGCAGACCGTGACCGGGACGGCGCCCCAGGCTCCTTCCGCTCCGGTGGGAGCGGGGAGTCCGGAGGCGCTCCTGGAAGCCATGTCACGCCTCCTCAAGTACGGGCAGCTCGCCACGCTGGCCGCGGTGCTCGAGGCGCTGGGGCTGATGGAGGTCGCGCTCGCCACGCTGCGCCGCTATCCCGAGAACCTGCTCCTGCGCTTCCATGACACGGTGGCCGCCGCGCTCCGCGAGCAGTTCGTGAAGCTGCTCGAGGGCGACGACAAGCTCCGCCGCATCTGGGAGATCGTCGACATGATGCTGGCGGTCGTCCGTGGGGGGCTGCGCTTCCGGCTGCTGACGGATCCGCGCGGCTTCGACGCCATTGATGACTACGACTGCCGGGAGTGGTTGCGTCTCAATGGGGCCTCGGAGGGGACGATCAACGGCGCCTTCGTCCGGGCGCTGTACGATCTCACCTTCGCCTACGAGGACGGCGACATCCGCAAGCCACGGGTGGCCGCCGGGCAAGGCCTGCGGGGCGCGTTCCGCGCGTTCTTCACCTACCGGGGCGCCTTCTTCTGGAAGATGCAATCCGGAATGGGGGACGTGGTCTTTGCTCCCTTCTACGAGGTGCTGAAGCGGCGAGGCGTTCGCTTCGAGTTCTTCCACCGGCTGGAGAATGTCCGGCTCGTGGCTCCCGAGCAGCTCGCGCCGGGCGAGCGCCCCTACGTGGAGGCGCTCGAGTTCGACGTGCAGGCCCAGGTGGTGGGAGGAGGAGAGTACCAACCACTCGTGGACGTGCGCGGGCTGCCCTGCTGGCCCGCGGCTCCCGACTACCGGCAGCTCGTGGAGGGCGAGCGGCTCGAGCGCGAGGGGTGGGCGTTCGAGTCGTACTGGGATCGGCGCAAGGTGGAGACGCGGACTCTGCGCGTGGGGAAGGACTTTGATCTCGTCCTGCTCGCGGTGGGCGGCGGAGCCATTCCCTTCGTGTGCAAGCAACTGGTGGAGCGGGATGAGCGCTGGCGAGCCATGATCGAGCGCGTGAAGACCGTGCCGACCCAGGCCTGTCAGCTCTGGCTGAGCGAGAGCATGAGCGAGCTGGGCTGGCACGAGCCGCCGATCAACATCTCCGGCTTCGTCGAGCCCTTCGACACCTGGGCGGATATGTCCCATCTGGCCTCGGAAGAGAGCTGGCCCCAGCCTCCGGCGGCCATCGCCTACTTCTGCAGCGTGTTGCGGGATGTCCCCGAGCAGGAGCGGCTCCGGCCCGCGTTCCCCCAGGATCAGCACGAGCGGGTACGGCGCAACACCGTCCGCTTCATTCAGAAGGATCTCCTCCATTTGTGGCCGAAGGCCTATGAGGACTCCGGCGAGTTCCGGTGGGAGCTGCTCATGGAGGCCCCCGCCTCGCGGGAGCCTGGCGCGAGCGCTCAGGGCGAGGCCCGTGTGTCCTCGCAGTACTGGACCGCCAACGTGAACCCCTCGGACCGGTACACCCTCACGCTGCCTGGGAGTCTGAAGTACCGCCTGTCGCCGCTGGACAACACCTACGACAACCTCACCGTCGCCGGGGATTGGACGGACTGTGGCTTCAACCAGGGGTGCGTCGAAGCCGCGGTGATGTCGGGCCGGCTGGCGGCCCATGCCATCTCGGGCGCCCCCCGGCTCGAGGAGATCGTGGGGTTTGATCACCCGTGAGCACCATGGACACCCAAGACAGAGTGAAGAAGCAGGAGCCCGAGCGCACGCAGCCCATCCGCAACTGGGGTGTGTTGTCTGGGACGCCGGGAGCACCTCCGCCGCGCACGCCGCCGGGTGGGTCTGCCTCATCGGGAGGGAGCGCATCACCGGGCAATCCTGTCTCCCGAGGCGTGGAGCTGGGCTACCAGGTGATCGAAGAGTACCTGCGCCAGGGCCGCAACGTGGCGAGCGCGATGGGGATTCCCTCCTTCGGTGAGGCCCCGGCCGATGACGGGCTCCAGGGCCGCATGGGAGCGCTGCTTCGGAGCTTCACGGACTTCGCCAGCCTGTGGATGGAGCTGATGAGCAGGGTGGGAGGGGGAGGAGTCGCCTCGGCCGCTCCTGGCATCACGCCCGCGAAGGGCACGGCGGGCCCTTTCCCGACGGGTGGAGGTCCAGGCGCCAGCGAGCCCCCGAAGGCGGCGGCTCCGGAACCGCCCGTGTCCTCGGAGCCGCTGGGAGCGGCGCCCGTGGAGCTGACCCTCGACATCCAATCCTCCCGGCGCGTCGAGGTCTCGGTGGAGCTGCGTCCGCGCTCCGCGGGGCTGCCGCTCGTGGTTCACGATCTGCGCGCTCCCGAGCCGGACAAGCCGCGCCTGACGGGCGTGAGGCTCGAGACCCAGCCGGAGGAGGAGCGGGTGTGCCTGCGCCTCCAGGTTCCGGTGGACCACCCTGCCGGGATCTACAGTGGCCTCATCCTCGATGAGCGGACGAGCCTTCCGCGCGGCACGCTCACCGTGCGCATTCCTCCCGCGTAAGAGGAGGAGCCATGTCCACCACGGCGGCAACAGCGCGGGTTCGGGAGCGACTCGAGGACTACGGCGCCGCGGCGCGGGTGCGCATGCGGGAGTACCTGCGAGAGGGCCAGTCCCGCCATGAGTTCTACGCGCTCGTCTCGGACTATCCCGAGCGGGGAGGGCGGGCCTTGCGCGCCAGCCTCTGCCTGGCCACCGCACGCGCCTTTGGAGCCCACCCCACGGAGGCCTTGAACTCGGCGGTGGCGCTCGAGCTGCTCCACAATGCGTTCCTGGTCCACGATGATCTCGAAGACGAGAGCGAGGAGCGGCGAGGCCATCCCACCTTGCACCTGCGCCACGGGGCTCCCCTGGCCATCAACGCCGGGGACGCTCTGGCGGTGCTGAGCCTGCGTCCGTTGATCGAGAACGTGGGCATGTTGGGCCCACGGCTCACCTTGCGGATCCTCGAGGAGGCGGAGCGCATGGCGCGCGAGTCCGTCGAGGGACAGGCGCTGGAGCTGTGGTGGCGCCAGCACCACGTGCTCGAGCTCGGCGAGGTCGACTACCTGCGGATGGTCCTGAAAAAAACCTGCTGGTACAGCACCATCTACCCGATGCGAGTGGGGGCGCTCATTGGCACCCGGGATGGCGTGAAGCTGGACCGCTACCTCCACTTCGGCTTCTTCGTCGGCGCCGCCTTCCAGATCCAGGATGATCTCCTCAACCTCGTGGGCGACGAGGCCCGGTACGGCAAGGAGCTCAATGGGGATCTCTGGGAGGGCAAGCGGACGCTGATGCTCATCCACCTGCTCAACGTGACGGCCCCCGACGAGCGGGCGCGGCTCTCGCGGGTGCTCGGGACGTCGCGAGCGGCGCGGACGGGGGAGGAGGTCCGGTGGATCCGCGAGCGCATGGAGCAATATGGCTCGCTCGACTACGCGCGGCAGGTGGCCCACGGGCTGGCAGGGGCGGCGCTCCACGAGTTCTCGCGGGTGTTCGCCGAGCTGCCGGATTCACCGGACAAGGACTTCCTGGAGGCGCTGCCCACCTGGGTCATCGAGCGGACCTGAGGTGGGCCTCACCGCCGCGCCCCGGGAGCTGGTCCCGGGGCGCTCACGGCACGGCTTCAGCTCACGGGCAGAGCGCGGTGACGGTGAAGCCGCGGTTCTGCAGGTGCGTCTTCACCGTGCCGCAATCGGCGGACGTGTAGCCCAGGTTCACCGCCGCCGTGACGAGCGCGTTCGCCGCGGTGTTGAAGGACGGGTTCGTGGGCAGCAGGAAGTGGTGCTGGAGGATCAGCGTGTCCGCGCGCGTCGCGCCCAGCGAGGTGCGGATGTTCCACAGCGCGCCGGACCAGATCTCTCCATCGGCGTGCACCTCGCCCGCCACGCTCTCGGGGTAGTGCTTGGTGGTGTCCAGCCGGCGCAGGCAGGGCGGGTTGGAGCTGCTGTACGAGGTGGAGTCCCAGTCCGCCACGCACGTGTCCTGGAAGCCGCCGCTGGTCTGCGCGTTCACCGAGGCGCCCCAGTAGTCGCCGAAGCCCTCGCCCATGGCGCCGGACTCGGCGCCCGAGCCGAAGCCGGGCACCTGGTTGTCCTGGATGGAGTGGCCGTACTCATGGAGGATGACCTCGGAGTCCTCGGCGTCATCCACGCCTCCGGTGCCGTAGGTGATGATCTTCGTGTTCGGCGTGTACCAGGAGTTGTCCTGCGTGGTGCCGTTGGCGCTGAACACCTGCTGGCGGTTGTTCACGTTGGTGAACCCCAGCGACTGGATGTAGCGCTCGGCGAAGTCGATGTGGAAGTAGCCCATCGTCTCGGTGAAGCCCGCCTGGCCATGGCCGTAGCTGAAGGCGTTGGTGGACGAGGACACGCGCTTCTTGGTGGACGAGCTGGAGGCGTAGCTGCCATCCAGGAAGCCGTTGCCCGTCAGGCCTTGCAGCGTCACGGTGCGGTAGGCGGTGCTGGGGATGGTGGAGGTGTCGCGCAGCGAGATGTCATGGGTGCCGACGACGGCGTTGGAGCCCACGTAGACGCGGCCGCTGCCGGTGGCGTAGCGGTTGAGGTCGCGCGGGTTGGAGAGCTGCTCGCCGGTGTTGGCGTCCACCAGCGTCTCCCAGGTGGGGCCGTCCTCGGAGGGCTCCACCACCTTATAGGCGAGCCGCGGCGTGGCGCCGCGCGAGACGACGAGCGTGGCCGAGCCATTGGGGTTCGCGGAGGCCAGGCCCAGGGTAGTGCGAGCGGCGCCACGGGCCTGATCGGCGGTGAGCGCCGGCTTCACGCTGGCCAGCGAGGGCACGGGCACCGAGTCGTTGTTGAGGCCCACCACCTCACCGGCGCGGTTGAAGTGCACCCGCACCTCGGCGCCGTCCACGGGCACTCCGCGGTGCACCTGCTGGAAGGTGTAGTGCCAGCCCATGGGGCTCTCGACGGCGCGCACCAGCTCGAGGTCTCCCACGGCCTGCACTCCATAGCGCGCGCCTTGGGTGCGGAGGAACTCGCGGGCCGCCAGCTCCGAGGGCTGTCCGAAGCTCGCGGCGAGCACGCCATAGGCGCTGGCGGGCTGGCCATCGGCCCGGAGCTCCGAGACCGCCGTCTGGGAGTCCGCGGAGGGCTGTGCCTCCTCGGCCAGGCCGCCGCAGGCCGACAGGGTGAACAGGCTCAGGGCCCCTACCAGGGTGGAACGCTTCAGGAAACCACGCTGCATGCAGTACCTCCGGCGCACATCGAATGAGCGGAGGCACTATAACGCAGTTAGGCTGGAAAAACTCATTAAAACCGAAAACGTGAATTGACCGATTGCGTCGTCCGGGGCTTGGCGATGATTTCGAAGCGCGCCTACTCCAGGCGGCCGGTCTTCTCGATCTGCGCTCGGACCAGCTCGGCGTAGGACCCACGCTTGAGGAGCAGCTCCTCGTGGCGTCCGGCCTCCACGAGCTGGCCTTCGTCCATCACCAGGATCAGATCCGCGTCCACCACCGTGCTCAGCCGGTGGGCGATGACGACGCGCGTGCAGCGCAGCGACGCGAGCGCCTCCTGCACGCGGCTCTCCGTGATGGCGTCGAGCGCGCTCGTGGCCTCGTCCAGCAGCAGCACCGCCGGGTTGTGCACCAGCGCCCGCGCCAGCGCCAGCCGCTGACGCTGCCCGCCGGACAGCGACGCGCCTCGATCGACCAGCGGCGTGTCATAGCCCATGGGCATGGTCATCACGTCCTCGTGGAGCCTCGCCAGCCGGGAGGCCTCGACGATGGCCTCCAGGGGCAGCGTGGGATCCCTCAGCGCGATGTTCGCGCGCAGCGTGGTGCTGAAGAACGCCGGCTCCTGGGGCACGACGCCCATCTGGCCGCGCACCGACCGCAGATCCAGATCGCCCATGTCCGCGCCGTCATAGAGGACTCGGCCCGAGGTGGGCAGGTACAGGCCCAGCAGCAGGTTGGCCAGCGTGGACTTCCCAGCCCCCGAGCGGCCCACGATGGCCACGAACTGGCCGGGCTCGATCTGAATCGACACATCCTTCACCACCAGCGGCGACGTGGGCGCGTAGCGGAAGGAGACTCGATCCAGCTCGATGCCGCCATTCAGCTGCGCGGCTTGGCCGGGCTTGGAAGGATCCCGCTCGGGCGGTGTGTCGAACACGTCGTCGATGCGCTCGATGTAGCTGCCCAGGAGCTGGAGCTGGCTGCCTGTGCTCACCAGGTTGGAGAGCGGCACCAGCAGCGCTCCCGCCAGGGCGTTGAGGCCCAGCATCGTCCCCAGCGTCATGTTCCCGCTCAGCACCTGCATGGCGCCGAAGCTCAGCAGCACCAGGGGGGCGGCCACGCGCAGGCAGCTATTGAGGGACTCTATCCATGCCGACAGGCGGCCGCGCCGCAGGGACACGTTGAGCACGTTCACGAACAGCTCCGAGAAGCGCTGCACGGCCTGATGCTCCACGCCGAAGGCCTTGAGCGTCTGGATGCCCGTGAGCATCTCCACCTGGTAGCTCTGGCTCTTGGCCTCCACCTCCAGGCTCTCCGAGAGCAGGGTGCGCTGCCGCTTCGTCGAGAACACCAGGATCAGCACCTGCAACAGCCCCAGCCCCAGGACAATCAACCCCAGCACCGGGCTCACCAGGAACATCAGCAGCATGTAGAGGACCACGAGCGCCCCGTCGAGCACGCCCGAGAGCGCGCTGGAGGAGAGGATCTCTCGCACCGTCGCGTTGCTGCTCATCCGGTTCAGCAGGTCGCCCGCCGCGCGCACCTGGAAGAAGGACCACGCCAACCCGACCAGGTGCTCCACGAAGCTCAAGGTCATGTTCGAGTCCAGCCGCGTGCGCAGCTCCAGCAGCAGGTGGCTGCGGATGAGCGTCGTCAGCAGCTGGAAGCCCATCAGCGCGATCAGCCCTACCGCCACCACGGTCAGCAGGTGCACGTCTCCCCTCGGGACGACGCGATCGATGATCAACCCCGTCAGGATGGGGATGGCCAGCGCGAACAGCTGCAGCACCAGCGACATCACCACCACGCGCGTGAGGGTGTGGGACTGCTGGAGCACCTGCAGCGCGTAGCGTGAGGCGTTTCGCGGACGCGCCTTGCCCGGCTCGAAGTTCTCACCGGGCTCGAGCATCAGCGCCACGCCCGTGAACGCCTGGCGGAAGCGCTCCATCGACACGCGCCGCCGGCCCTGGCCCGGATCCACCAGGTACACACCGTCCCGGCCCAGCCGCTCGAAGACCACGAAGTGCGAGAACTGCCAGTGGAGGATGGTGCCCGGTGGCAGGTACTTCAGCGCGTCCTCGTCAATGGACACACCGCGGCCTCGCAGGCCGAACGTGCGCGCCGCTCGGAGGATGTCCAGCGCCGACACTCCGTCGCGCGCCACGCCCATGGACTGCCGCACCTCCTCCAGCCTCACGGGCCTGCCGTGGAAGCCCAGCACCATGGCGATGCACGCCGCGCCGCACTCGGTCTCCGAGAGCTGGCGGATCAGGGGGATGCGCCCTTTCACCCGTGTCTGGAGGTTGCGCAGGGCCGGAAAGCGAGCGGTCAGCCCTGTCGTTACGTTGTTCTCAGCGGTCCTCATGTCCCAGTGCTCCCTTCAGGCCCGGCACGAGCGCCACGAGGATGCGCTCCGCGCGCACCCGCGCGTCCGCTCGCGCCAGCATCCCGTCGAAGTAGTTGAAAGTCCGGCCCTTGCTCTTGAAGGTGGGGGAGGGCAGCCGCGCCCTCACCACCACCATGGGCCCGTTGAGCTGCAGCGCGTCCGCGATCTCCGGCCCCAGGTAGCGGCGCACCTCGGCCGGCCCGACGATCTGGTCTCCCACCGACTCGATCGTGAACGTGTGGTACTCGTGCTGGAAGCCATCCAGCTCCACGCGCAGGGGACGGCCCGGCGCCAGCGTGGGCCGGTAGCCGCCCGGCAGCAGCGCCACCATCGACACCGAGACGTTGTCGCCCAGCACGGAGACGACGCTCTCTCCCGGAGAGACGTACTGGCCTGGGCGGATCCGCAGGTCGCTCACCACGCCCGCCTGGGGCGCTCGCAGCGTCCGGGCCTGTTGCCGCGCCACCGCCTGCTCTCGCTCCGCGCGCAGCGAAGTCAACGTCTGCCGGGCGCTCTCGTCCGAGGGATCCCTCAGCACCCGGATGAGCTGGAGATCGAACTCGCGCTGGATGCGGTCCAAAGAGACCGTCTCTTCCTGTGAATGGAAGCTGACCAGCGCCTGCCCCTTCTCCACGCGCTGGCCGGGGCGGACCTCCACGGACGACACGACGCCGGGCTGATCCACGGTCAGGTGGCTCTGCCCGTCCACCTTCACGATGGCGGGGCCCGAGGCGTACTCGGGCAGCGTGCCCAACAGCGAGTACCCCAGCGCCCCGAGCAGCAACCCCAGCAGCGTCCAGTACGTCCACCGGGTCCACGCCGGGGAGATGCGTAGGACGTCCCCCTCCTGCTGTGCGCCCTCATGGTGGCGCAGGGCTTCCTCTCGGAAGATCTTTGAACGAACGGCTTCCATGTCTCGTGCTCCTGGCTGGGGCGCGTCGGGACACGCCTGCCTGCTCTCGGTGAAGCGCTACGGCCCACTCCGCGTCGGGGTGGGAGCGCTGGGCTCCAACTGCACCACGCCGCCTTGCGCCGGGCCCGGCTGGACGTGGGCCACCATGCCGGTGGCGACCGTCTCCGGCGGCGACTGCTCGAAGGAGGCGACGGCGAAGACCATGCGGGCCGCCGCATCCACCTCGGGGGCGATGCTCTCCACGCGCCCCGCGAGCGTCAGGCCCGGCTGATCGATGGACAGCTTCAGTGGGGTGCCGGCGTCGAGCTGCCGCGCCTGGTCCTCGGGGACGGCGAAGCGGATCTTCCGGCCTTCGGTGCCGAGCAGCCGGAGGATGGGTTGGCCCGCGGCCACTCGCGCGCCGGGGCTCACGGGGCGCGTGGCCACCACACCATCGAAGGGCGCCACGAGGGTTGCCTCGCTGACGTTCTGCTCCAGCTCCACGACGCGAGCCTGCTGCTCCTGCGTGCGAGCCTGGGCCGCCTGCAGCCGAGCCAGGGCGGTGCTCTCCTGGTAGCGGATGGTGGCCAGCTCCTCCTGGGAGTAGACGCCCAGCTCCAGCGAGCGCGGGGTGAAGTACCGGCCCTTCTTCTCGCGGGCCTCGGCGAGCGCCAGTCCAGCGGCCTGCGCATCGGCTCGAGAGCTCTGCAGGGTGGCTCTCGCGGCGGCGAGGTCCTGCTCCAGCGGGCGCACGTCGAGCAGCGCCAGGACGGCTCCCTTGCTCACGCGGGCCCCCACGTCGACCGTCACACGCTCCAGCCGGCCTTCGAACTTCGAGGTCAGGTCCACGGAGTCATGGGGAATGACGACGCCCAGGAATGGAGCGGGAACACCCGTGCGGGGAGCCCCACCGTCCGACGCCGGGACGGGCGGTGAAGCCTCCTCGCTCCGGGCTTCCGCGACTGCGCAGAAGAACGTCAACACTGCCATCCATGTCCATCCCCATCGCATCCGGTGCGCTCCCTGGAAGGTCCAAGCGGATGGAGAGGGCTGAGGTGGGTTGTGACGGGGTGCGTGTCATGCCCAGCGACGTGCGGCCGGGCTCAGGGGCTCAAGAAACAGCCTGCTTGGGCTCCAGGTGTGCCAGGAACTCCAGAGCCCTCAAGCTCGGCAGGAAGAAATAGCCGCCGCCCTTCATCGTGACGAAGCGCGCAATGCCCTCCACACACCTGCGCACGGGCTGGCTGGGCAACGTCAACCGGCCCGCCCCGTGCGTGGTGAGCGGATCCCGCTCGTCATACCGCCCGCCGAATTTGCCGTTGTTCAGCCACGTCTGCTGGAGGAACTCGAACTGCCGGGCGATGTTGGCGTTGATGGCGATGAAGAGCATCCCCTTGCCGGTGTCATCGGAGTAGGTGATGCCCCGGCGCAGGATGCGGTGCCGCCGGCTCACCTGCAGGGACAGCTCCGCGCTTGGAGGCAGCGAGTCGCGTGGATTGGCCCGCCGTATGTGCGAGGCCACCGGGCAGCCGTAGCCATCCGGATCCTTCTCGTTGAAGCCGAAGCTGTTGTCGATCCAGTGCTTCTCACTCCGGGCGTGGGTGGGCGGGGCATCCTCGCCGGGCCGGAGGGGCTCGCCGCTGGGCCACCGCCCCATGAGCTTCGCGGCCAGCCACTGCTTCTTCCGTTCGTCGGTGTCGCCGACGGCCAGCTCCTTGTGCGCCTCCAGGAAGCGCTGGAAGTCCTCCACGTTCTGCTGGAGCTTGCGCACCACCACGAAGCTGCCGTCGCGCCCGAACTCCTTCCAGTCTGGGCGGTCGGCGCGAGGCGAGAGCGTCCCCTTCACGTCCAGGGTGGCTGGGACGCTCGGTGAGTCCGGAGTCTCCGCGTACTCATTCTCGTAGCCCAGCAGGAACTCGCCAGGCTTGATGGCGTCGGTGTGGTCCGGAGCTTCGTGCTTTCCCTCCCGGAAGCCTTGGATCTGGGGCTGGGAGAGCCCGTCGCGGAAGCCAAAGTGCTCCACGATGCCGCCCTCGGCATTCCGCATCCGCGCGGCCTGCTGGGAGCCGAGTTCCCGCAGTCCTCCCTCCTCGAGCCGACGCCTGTGCTCGGCAACCAGTGAGGACACTTCCTTCGGGGTGGTCCCATACAGCATCAGCAGCAGGTGGAGCTCTCCCTGCTGCGCGGGGCCCGAGCTGCCTCCGAAGTCCCACTTGTCAGGGGCACTCTCGTCGCTGTCACCCAGAATGTCCGCGCGTGCCGGCATGCCCTCCTGGAACTCGGTGGGGAAGGTGTCCAGCGCCGCCTGGGGCAAGCCCAGGGCCTTCAGCCCGCTCCAGGTGAGCGCGAGGTTCAGGCTCGTCTTCCACGCCGAGCGCTGCTCGGAGGACTTGTCCGACGAGGTCGTCACCTCAGGGAGAATCTCCCGTAACCACCTCCTGGCCTTGCTGGGCTCTTCAATCCTCAGCAGCAGGAAGCAGGCGGCGTCCATGATCTTGTAGCCGTGGAGCACCAGCCCCTGGATATCGCTCTGGGGCCGCCGCGGATCGATGCGCGGACGCTTCCGCAGGAACGGCGGCAGCAGCCGGTGGGCTCGCTGGAGCACCGGTGTGCGTGAATGGTCGGGTCGCGACATGATCCCTCCTCCATTGCGGCAGGCGGCGGCCCAGCTCTCGCGGAGCGCGTCGCGTCAGGATGTAGCCCAGCCACTCCCGAGCGCTCATCAGGGGAGGCTCGGGCTCGAAGACACCTCGGGACAAGAAGGAGCGCAGCGCCTGCTCGGCGGCTGGCGCGGAGACGTCGCCTCGAGCGAGCAGCCCCCTCAGCTGGAGCGTGTGGTGGAGATCCGTGATCGCGGGCTCCACGCGGCCCTGGGGCCCATGGAAGTGGGCGCTGTACCAGACGCGCGTGTGCACCTGCTTCTGCTGGATCCACGCCTTGAAGGGTTCCAGGAAGGGCCTGTCGCTCTTCTTCGGCGGGAAGTCCTCCGTGTCCTTCCAGATCTCCACCAGGAACTTCCGGATCTCCGGATCATCGATGAACGAGTCGATGTACGACTCCCAGCTCCCGTCGTAGTTGCTGAAGAACAGCAGCCGGCGCGTCTTGGGACGGAAGAGGGAGCCTCTGCTGCCACGAGGCGTCTTCAACAGCACCCAGCGCGCACAGTGGATGGAGCGGATGTGGCTGAGGCCGGCCACGTAGCGCTTCAGCCGCAGGTTCACGCTCCGCAGCGTCATCCACAGCGCGAGCCAGTTGCTCCACCCCGGCTTCAGCGTCGCCACATGGATCATGGGGTTCTGGACCGGCCCCTGGGGCTCGCGTTGATAGCGGAGGCCCGCCACACGCGGGCTGGCCGCGCCCGCCGCTCCGGAGTCCAGGCGCTGCAGGCCGCTTCGCACTCGCTGCTCGACCCAACCCAGCGCCGTGAAGAGGCCCACCGTCGGGAACGCCACGACGTAGCGGAGCGCGGG
Source organism: Hyalangium sp. (assembly GCF_045802625.1). Taxonomy (NCBI): domain Bacteria; kingdom Pseudomonadati; phylum Myxococcota; class Myxococcia; order Myxococcales; family Archangiaceae; genus Hyalangium; species Hyalangium sp. Next base: position 71,969 of record NZ_JBJMQP010000055.1, read on the forward strand.
GTAGACAAGGGTGGCGAGCGCCGCGCTGCGCCGCGCTTGATACCAGCTCCGCCGCCACTCCGGGTCCGCCCGCACGGCTCGAAGCGCCTGGAGGCGCTCTTGCAGATCCTGGCACACCCGCTCGATCCAGTGGGCGCCGTCCCGAGTCATCCTCTCCACCCGGTGACGCGAGGTGTTCAGGTAGTGCTCGACCGCCTCGCTCAGCGCCAGCAACCGGTGCATGCCCTCCGCCGTCTCCACGCGGTACGCGAGGTCGACGTGGCGCGCCGTGTACGGGACGGAGCTGGCTTGAAGGAACTCGCGCACCCGCGTCGGCTTGCGCAGCCCCTTGGCGGGGTAGCCCACGCAGCTTCGGTAGATGGCATCGAAGAGCTGGGCGCCGGGCTCCCGCCGGTGCCCGGCGAGCGTGTCCACCAGCCGTGCGATGAACGCGTTTACCCGCTTCCGGTACCGCCCATCCTCCGTGCTGAAGTCCAGGCCCAGCATGAGCAGCCGCGCGCCATCCGCTCCGGGCGAGAGGATTCCCCAGCGCCCGAAGTACAGCCCGTCCATCTGCTCGAAGGGATGCGGCGCTCCCTGGCGGATGCGCTGATCCACCTCCTTCAGGAGGGACTCGAGCGCCTCCACCTTCGAGGGGCGGATCTTCGTCACGACGGTCAATGTGCCGTGGAGCATGCGGCCTCGCCTTCCAGGTCGAACCTGTGAGCCCGGCTCGCCGAGGGCCGGGGCGTGTTGGCGCTAGGAGGAGCGCGCGATCCCTCGGGCCCGAGAGATGAGGTCCTCCTCTGCGAGTGGGTGCTGGCCAGCAGCCGGCTCACGAGCTGCTCGAACTCTTCCAGCGCACAGCTCTTGGGGACGAACTGAACCCCGGGGGCGTGCGGGTTGCCCGCGGAGCTGTGCAGGATGATGGGGATGTCGCGCAGGTGCTCGTCCTCGTGCAGCTCGTGGCACAGCTCGAGCCCGCTCATGCGCGGCATGTTCCAGTCCGTCACCACGAGATCCGGCGAAATCTCTCGCGCCATGGAGAGCGCCTCGCTCCCATCACGCGCGTTGAGGACGCGGTGATCCATCAGCTCGAGCACCTCGGTGAAGAGGTCGAGCATTTCCTGTTCATCGTCGACTAAGAGGATCGTGCTCATGGTGTGGCCTGCCTTCGGGTTTCAGTTCTTGGTTCTTGGTTCAATGTCTCTCTATCTGGAGAGAGTTCATGCACCCCTTGTGTGATGTGGTACGGGCCGCCCGTGGATCAGGATGCGCGTGGACGCCTCGGGTAGCAGGCCTGGTTTGGCGAGCGGCCCCAGGATGGCCAGGCCACCGCTTGCTTGCGTGGCCAGGCAGGCGGATCGCCCCGCGGATCAGTTGCGTTGCTCGCACCCTCCACGGTCCCTAACGTTGGCGAGGCGCTGCGCCGAGGGGCAAGAAGTGCCCGAAGGGCGGGGAGATGCGTCCAGGTGAGGAGCACCCAGACGAGCAGGCGTGCGGGCTCGAGGACCCGTGGGGCGAGGCCGAGGATGCGGACCTCGATGACTCCCTGTTGTCTCAAGTGGCCCAGGTCTCCGTCCCGGTGCGTGTCCCCGTCCGGGGCGAGCGGATGGGCGGGCCGGATGGCCAGCGTTTCGAGATCCTCGATCAGCTCGGCTCGGGCGCCATGGGCCTGGTCTTCCGGGCTCGGGACAAGGAGCTCCAGCGCGAGGTAGCCCTCAAATTCCTGCTCCCGCGCGAGGGCGGGGGCGAGGTGCCCATGAGCGCCCTGCTTCGCCAGGAGGCGAGGGCGATTGCGCAGCTCGATCATGACAACATCGTCCGGATCTTCGACGTGGCGGAGTGGAGCGGCGCGCCCTGGGAGCCCAAGGTCCCCTTCCTGATCATGGAGTGCCTGGAGGGGGAATGCCTCTCCGCGCTGCTCAAGCGCGAGAGCCCTTCGCTGAGCCGGGCCGTGGAACTCATGATGGCCGTGGCCGCCGGGTTGGCGCATGCCCACGAGCACCACGTCGTCCACCGCGATCTCAAGCCGGGCAACGTCTTCATTACCCGGAAGGATCAGGTGAAGATCCTCGACTTCGGGCTGGCGTGGCTCACCGCCTCCATGTTCTCCGCGGTGCCGAACCTGCCTGCCGCCGGGACGCCGGCCTATATGTCGCCGGAGCAGTGGAGGGGCGAGGAACAGGACGAGCGCACGGATATCTGGGCGGCGGGCATCCTGCTGTTCGAGCTGCTCACCGGCGAGCCGCCCTACATGGATACGAGCCTGGCCGAGCTGCGCGAGCATGTGCTGTCCGAGACACCCGTGCCCTCGATGCGCGAGCGGCGGCCAGGGCTGCCCGAGGAGCTGGACAGGCTCGTGGCCTCCATGCTGGCCAAGGATCGCACGAAGCGGCTCGGCAGCGCCTTGGAGCTCCGGGAGCGCCTGCACCGCGTCGAGGAGAGCCTCACGCCCTGGAAGGACGAGCCTCGGAGCCTGGCGCCCCAGCGCCGGCAGGTGACGCTGGTGGCGTGCTGGCTGGCGGATCTCGCGGGCCTGGCCGAGCACCTGGACGCGGAGGACTTCGGCGAGCTGGAGGGCGCCTTCCACCAATCCTGCACGGAGATCATCCATCAGCACGGAGGCTTCATCGCCACGTGCGTGGGGGATGAGGTGCTCGCCTGCTTCGGCTATCCCCAGGCCCGAGAGGAGGACTCGGACAAGGCCGCGCGGGCGGCGCTCTTCCTGGTGACCAATCTGGGCACGGCGATCCAGCAGAAGCTGCCGTACCTGCCGCGCCGCAAGCTCATCGTGAAGGTGGGGCTGCACACGGACACCGTGGTGCTCGACAACCTCTCGCTGGAGCTGCGGGGGCGTGCCTCCGCGCTCCAGGGCGAGGCTCCCAAGGTGGCCCTCTGGCTGGCGCACGAAGCCGAGCCGGACACGGTGTGCCTCAGCCACACCACGTGGAGGCTCGTGCGCGGCGCCTTCCGGACCGAGCCGCTGGGCCCGCGCTCCTTCCAGGGGCTGGCCGGCGTGGCGAAGCTGGAGCTCTACCGTCTCCTGCGAGAGAAGCGGGTGGTGAGCCGCTTCGAGCGGACCCATGCCCTGGGCCCGCTCACCCCGATGGTGGGCCGCGAGCCCGAGCTGCGCCAGCTGCTCGACTGTTGGGAGAGGGCCCGCGAGGGGCAGGGCGCCTTCGTGCTCCTTCGAGGCGAGGCGGGCATCGGCAAGTCGCGGCTGATCCAGGAGCTGCGCGAGCGGATCTCCTCGGATGGAGTCATCCGTCTGCGGTGCCAGTGCTGGATCCAGTTCAGCACCAGCGCCTTCTATCCCATCATCGAGCTGCTCCAGCACCTGCTGCGGCTCGATCCCGAGGGCAGCCCTCAGGTGAACTTGCGGAAGGTGGAGGGGCGCATGCTTGCGGCGGGCCTTCCTCAGGAGCACGTGTTCCTGCTGGCCAGCCTCCTCTCGCTGCCCGTCACCGAGGCATCCCCCCACCTGCGGCTCACGCCCGAGCGGTTGAAGGAGAAGACCCTCGAGGCCCTCACGGCGCTGCTGCTGCGGATGACCGAGGATCGCCCCGTCTTCGCCGTCGTCGAGGATCTGCACTGGGCCGATCCCTCCACGCTGGAGCTGCTCGGCTTCCTGCTGAACCGGCTCGACAGGGCCCGGCTCTGCGTCTTCCTCACCGCCCGCCCGGACTTCCAACCCTCCTGGAAGGTGTTGGATCGGCTCCAGGTGCACGCGATCGAGCGTCTGTCGCCCCGGCTCACCGCGGAGCTGGTTCGCCGGACCGCGAGCGGGCGGGAGCTGGCGGAGGAGACCATCGAGCAGCTCGTGGCCAAGACGGACGGGGTGCCGCTCTTCGTCGAGGAGATGACGCGCATGGTGGTGGAGCGGAGCGCCGCGGACTCCACGGGCGTGGAGACGTCCTCCATCCCCCTCACCCTGGGCGGCCTGCTGCTGGCCCGGTTGGACATGCTCCCGCGAAGGCAGAAGGCACTGGCTCAGCTCTGCGCCGTGGTGGGCCGTGGCTTCAGCCACGCCCTGCTTGCCACACTCTCGGGACACAACGAGCTGGCGCTCACGCAGGATCTCTCGGGGTTGTTGCAGGCCGGCCTGCTCCAGCCCGTGGAGGACACCGCCGAGCCCCGGTACCAGTTCCGCCACGCCCTCATCCAGGACGCGGCCTACCAATCCCTGCTGCGGCGCACGCGGCGGGAGTACCACCGGCGCATCTCCCAGGTGCTGGCCACCCAGTTCCCCGAGCTCGCCGAGACCCAGCCGGAGATGCTCGCCCACCACTACACCGAGGCGGGTGAGCTGGAGCCGGCCATCCACTGCTGGGCCAGGGCGGGAGAGCGCGCCAGCCGGCGCTCGGCCAACGTGGAGGCCATCAGCCACTTGAATCAGGCGCTGCGGTTGCTGCGCAGCCTCCCGGAGGAGTCACGGCAGCCCGAGCAGGAGCTCCAGTTGCTGGTGGCCCTGGGGCTCCCGCTCATGCAGACGCGCAGCGTCCGCTCCCGCGAGGTGGAGCAGACCTACAGCCGCGCCCTGGAGCTGTTCCACCAGGTGGGTGACAGGCTGCCGCAGCTGGAGGCCTCCACCTGGGGCTCGTTCGCCTACTACTTCATGCGAGCGAAGTTCCACGTGGCCCAGGAGCTGGCCGAGCTGCTCGTGGACGTGGGCGAGCGCCAGCACAGCCTCGGGATGCTCGCGCTGGGCCACCGGATGATGGCCACCAACTTCGTCACCTCGGGCCAGATGACCGCCGCCCTGGAGCACATCGAGCGCGCGCTGGAGTACTCGGACTGTGATCTCGAGCGGCACCGCAAGCTCGCGGTGAGCCAATGGGTGGATCCGCGCGTGGCGGCGCTGGCCTATGGCGCCGTCGTCCAGTCCATCGTCGGCCACCCGGAGCTGGCCGAGCGCTATGGCCGGGAGGGCGTGGAGCTGGCCGAGAAGATCGAACACCCTCACACGCTGGCCTTCGCGCTGAACTACTTCGCCCTGGCCTGCCAGCTCCGCGGGGAGGTGGCGTGCGCTCGTGAGCACGCGGAGCGGTGCATCGCGATCTCCACCGAGCACCGCTTCCGGCTGTGGCTGGGCTGGTCCCTCTTCATCAAGAGCTGGGTGCTGTCCGAGCAGGGCTCGCCTCGGGAGGGCCTGGCGCTGCTGCACGCCAACCTCATGAAGTGGCGCAACGCGGGGGTCCGCGCCGGCATGCCGCTCTTCCTGGGCATGCTCGCGGAGATCCACCTGAAGCTGGGCCAGTACTCCCAGGGGCTCTCCGCGGTGAGCCATGCGCTGGGGTGGGCGGATGCGCTCGGCGAGCACTCCTATGAGGTGGAGCTGCACCGGATCGAGGGCGAGCTGCTCCGGGCGCTCGGCCATGATCCGGCGGCCACGGTGTCCTTCATGCACGCGCTCGATGTGGCGCGGCAGCAGGGGGCGCATGGGTTCGGGAGGCGAGTGGAGCGGGCGCTGGAGAACCAGCTCCGAGAGATGGCGAGAGAGCATCCGGTCCTGGAGCCGCACTAGGGACCCAGGCCTGACATCACAACGAAGGGCCCGGGACTCGAACCACCAAGAGACGAGCCAGGGGCAGATCTACAGGGGGCGACGATGGCGATGGAGCGCGAGAAGCTGGAGCAGGAGATTCGAGAGCTGTGTCAGCGCGGGGACACGGGAGGGGCCGTGGAGCGAGCGCTGCAGGGCTACGGCATGGAGATCATGCGGCTGATGGCCTCGGTGCTTCACAACCCGGAGCTGGCCAAGGATGCCTTCAGCGTCTTCTGCGAGAGCCTGCTCAAGGGGCTGCCGTCGTTCCGCTGGGAGAGCTCCTTCCGCACGTGGGCCTATCGCCTGGCGCGCAACGCTTGCTACCAGCTGGTGCACGCGCCGTCCGCCCGGGAGACGCCCGTCAGCTCCTCGGGGATTCCCGAGGCGCCGCTGCGGCACCGCTCCGACACGCGGCCCTGGCAGCGGACCTCGGTGAAGGAGCGCTTCCGCGCGCTGCGCGAGAGCCTCGAGCCCGACGAGCGGATGTTGCTGCTGCTGCGCGTGGATCAGCGGCTGGCGTGGACGGAGGTGGCGCGCGTCATGTGGGACTCGGACGAGGCGCCCACCAGCGCGGCGCTCTCGCGCAAGGCCACCGCGCTGCGCCAGCAGTTCCAGCGCATCAAGGTCCACCTGCGGCAGATGGCCATCGAGCAAGGGCTCATCGAGCAGGAGGACCAGCAGCCTGCCGAGCCGAACGAGCCCACCCCCTAGGCCGCTCTGCACACTTCATAACGAGGAGGCTCACGTCCCGGGCTTCTTCGTGGCGACGACGATGCTGTACGGCGTGAACGGAGGCGGCATCAGCCCATCCCGCACGTCCACCTCGAGGCCCTGGGCCTCCAGCAGCTCGCGGGCTCGCGGCACCAGGAACGTCAGGTAGTACATGACGAACGGTGGCTTCCACAGCGCGTTACGCACGCGCATCGCCGCGTTGAAGCCCTTGGCCATCCAGTAGCCCGGGTTCAGCTTGGACGGCGGGTGCGCCGTGACGAAGACGAACCGCCCTCCGGGACGCAGGGCCCGGGCGATGACCTCGACGAGCCGCGGCTCCTCCTGCTCGAGGATGTGGCCGAAGGCTCCGAAGCTCGTCACCACGTCGAACTCGGCTTCGTACGTCAGCTCCAGCGCGTTGCCCTGAACCAGCGTGAGCGTTGCTTCGCCGGGCGTGGCCGCCAGCAACTGGCGAGCCTCGTCCAGCATGCCCTGGCTCAGATCCACCCCCACCACCTCCCGGCGGCACAGCGGCCGCAAGAAGCGCAGCGCCGCGCCCGTGCCGCAGCACAGATCCAGCGCGCGCTCGATGGAGGCCGGTGGCCCCACCTGTGCCATCGCCACCTTCAGCACCGGATCCGGCGTGCGGAACGGCGTGTATTCGAACTTGGGCGCGAGCAGATCGTAGCCCCGCTCCACGGACGTCATGGCCTGCCGCGCCAATTCGAAAAACGTCGGACCCTTGCGGTGGAACATGTCAATCCGTGTAACATCCGCCCTCCTTGCAAGGGAGGGAAAACATGTCGAGTCGAAACGCGTGGTGGAGTGCCGCGGTGATCAGCTTGGCCGTCACCGCCGGCTGCGGCCCCGACCATGAGCCGCTGGATTCCGAGCTGAAGACCGCGAAGCAGAACCTGATCGCCGGCTGTGCCACGACCGCCGTGGACGCGGACTCCGATGGCATCGATGACGGCGTCGAGAGCTGTCTGTTGCAGCGCCACGCGCCCGTGGTCTACCTGCCCACGTCGCTCGACTGGACGAGGCCCGCGAACGTGGACTGGTACCTGGCTCGGACCACGCTGCGCTTCAGCCATGACGGCTGCCCCGACTGCTCCATCCTCGCCGTGGGCAGCGTGACGCAGTCCAACCTGATCAACCGCTCGCACAACGAGAAGGACTGGCTCTGCTCGCACGACAGCACCGCGCGCTACTCGTACGGCTCCACCTGGAACGAGAACGAGACCTTCTTCCTCCAGCCGCCGGATGACACCACCCACAACGGCAGCTCCACCCCCGCCGACTGGAAGGTCTACGGCCACGTCTACAAGAACAGCCTGGGCGGCGCGAACGTTCAGTACTGGTTCTTCTACGCGTACAACGACGGTCAGGTGGGCTTCAACCACGAGGCGGACTGGGAGCACATCAACGTTCGGCTCAACCCGGACTACTCCGTCGCGGGCGTCTACTACGCGCACCACAAGTCGGTGACGTACTACGCCAAGGCCAGCGTGCAGTGGTTCGACACCACGCACCCGTACGTGTGGGCCGCCGACGGCAGCCACGCCAGCTATGCCTCCGAGTCGGTGTGCGACTCCACCATCGAGGAGGCCGGCTGGGGCGCCAGCAGCTGCGAGACGAACGCCAGCTATCGCTGGTTCACCTGGGCTGGCGGTAAGGGCACCCTGGCGGGCTACCAGGGAGGCGGCGTCGTCAACGTGGGCGAGAAGACCCTGCCGCTCAACGGTCAGAACTTCATCAAGTACAACTCGCGCTGGGGAGAGATTGGCAACACCAGCGATACCTCGGGCGTGCGTGGCCCCTCATTCAACGGCAACTGGCTGCTCGACGGGTGAGGGCGGAGGGAGGCTCGGATATAGGGTAGCGCCATGCCTTCTCCTTCCGAATTCTGGACGCTGCCCTGGCGTGGGCTCGGCCTGAGCAGCAACCTCAGCGCGGGTGATCAGCCCCATCCGTACCGGCTGCTCGACGAGGAGCCTGAGCTGTTCGACTTCGTCGAGTACAGCGCTCCGCTGTCGCTCGGAGAGACGAAGAAGCACGCCACCCTGTTCCCGGAGATGTACCGGCGCCTCAAGGAGGTGCCGGTGCTCTTCCACCCGGTGCACCTCAACCTCTATGGGCCGGAGCTCGAGCCCGCCCAGGCGCTCTCGGAGCTGGATGCCCATGCGCGCACCGTGGGCAGCGCGTGGGTGGGCAACGACGTGGGGTGGTGGCACTCGGGCGGGCAGCCCTTCCCGGGATACCTCTATGTCTCGCCGCCGCTCACCAATGAGGGCCTCCAGGACTGTGCGGCGCATGCGCTCCATGTGCAGGCCGGGCTGAGCATGCCCCTGGCGCTGGAGAACCCCGCCGTGCTCGCCCGGCGCGGCGACATGCACGTGCTCGAGTTCATGGCCCGGCTGCAGGCGCGCACCGGGCTGCCCCTGCTGCTCGATCTGGGGCACCTGTTCAGCTACCAGCTCGCCGCGGAGCTGCCGCTGGAGGCCGGATTCGAGGGCTTCCCGTTCGATCGTGTCATCGAGATCCACATCGCCGGAGGCGTGGTGACGCGCCGGTGGGCTCGCCGCTTCTATGTGGACGACCACACCCAGCCCGTGCGCGAGGAGCTGTTCCAGTTGCTCGAGGCGGTGTTACCGCGCTGCACCTCGCTGCGCGCGGTGACCTTCGAGGGAGATGGACACCCGCCGGAGGTGGCCATGTTGACGCTGCGCCGCCTGCGCAACCTGGTGCCTGTGCAGGAGCGCGCGCCTCTGCGCCTGACGCCCGTGGACAGCTCGCCGCCGCCCCTGAGCCACGTGAGCCGGCCCTGGGAGCTGTTCGATCTGGGCTATGGCGTGCGCCCTGCCGCGGTCTCGGATGACGTGGAGGGTACTTTCTCCGAGACGAACTTCCGGCTCGCGGTGGTCGCCGAGCAGCTCGACCGGGACTTTCCCATCTCCCGGCTGATGCTGGCGGGCACGCGTGAAGGGCTGCTGCTCTTCACCACGTCCGACGAGTTCCGAGAGCTGTTCGAGGGCTCGGGGCGCTCGTTGGGCCACGCGTTCCTGGACTACGCGAGGAGGCGGCTCCGGGAGTATCCGGAGGAGGGGAGCGCGGCGGCGGCGGCGGCGCTCTCGTTCGAGATGTTCCTGCCCTCCCTGATGCAGCGGCCGGTGCCTCCTCCAGGACCGGGAGAGGTGGGGCTTGCGGAGGAGGTGAGGGTGGGCACGTTCCCGGCGGATCTGTCCGAGCTCGTCTACGCCGCGCGGGCGCTGCGCCGCCACCTCACCGGGCGGGCCTGGGCGAACGGCGTGGTGGAGCTGAGCGGGCTGGAGACGCTGACGCAGACGGCTCGGCGGACGGTGTCCCGGCCGTGGCGCTTCGCGGCGCGCCGCAGGCGGGGTGGAGGGATGGAGGTGCACACGGTGCCTCCGGGGCTCGCCGAGGTGCTGCGCGCGCTCGCCCAGGGGCCCATGCTGGAGAAGGACATCACTCCCGGGCTGCTCGCCGAGGCCATGGGCCGGGGGCTCGTGCGCCGAGGGTGAGGTTTGACGGGGCGGCGGGGAGTGGCCGGAATGCGTCCCATGCGAATCGCTCCTCTGCTGGTCCTGCTCTATGTGCTGCCGGCTCTGGCGGCTGAGCCCGCCAAACCCCTCGTCCTCAAGGCCGCGCGCCTCTTCGATGCGAACCACGCTCATGGCGGGCTTCACCACCGTGCGCGAGGTGGGCGCCGAGGACTTCATCGACTTGGGGCTGCGCAACGCGATTGCTCGGGGCAAGGTGGTGGGGCCGCGCATCTTCGCTTCCACCACCGCAACGACCGCTCGGCCACGCCGGTCGTGGCGCGCTGAGCGAGCCGTCAGCGCTCACGCCAAGGCCACGATGTCGCGAATCGACCCGCGCACCTCCGAGCGCTCGAAGTGCTTGTCCTGCGCGTGGATGCGCATGGGCAGCCCTCCTTTCGGCTGGAGCGTGGCTCGCACCCGGAGATCCACGCGCGCTCCGGGCGGAATGGAGAGCCGGAAGCGGGGCAGCAGCATGGACAGCATCAGCTTGATCTCCAGCAGCGCCAGAGTCGCGCCGATGCACCGACGCGGCCCGTTGCTGAAGGGGATGTAGCCGTACACCGGCGGCTCGGTCCGCAACCAGCGATCCGGGCGGAACCGATCCGGCTCCGGGTAGAGGTCCGGCAGGCGGTGGGTGATGTACGGGCTGTAGATCACCATGGTCCCTACTTCGAAAGAGTGGCCGCCTAGCTCGAAGGGCGCTGAGCCGACGCGGAAGGACGATGGCACTGGCGGAAGGATGCGCAGGCTCTCCTTCACTACCCGGTCCAGCAGCGGGAGCCGCTCGAGCTGTTCAATGGTGGGGGGCGCTCCTCTCAGCTCGCCCTCCAACTCCTCCACCAGCGCGGCGCGTACCTCCGGGTGCTGATCGAGCAGGAAGAGCGTCCAGGTGAGGCTGGTCGTCGTCGTCTCGTGGCCTGCGACGAAGAGGATGTTGGTCTGGCCCACCAGCTCCGCATCGGACATCGAGCCTCCCTCCTCGTCGCGCGCGTGGATCAGCATGGAGAGCACGTCATCCCCGCTCGCCCCCTGCGCGCGCTTTCGTCCGATGAGGCTCCGGATGGCGGCCTCTCCCCGCTCCGAGAGCCGGAGCAGGTCACGGAACGGCAGCCCGGGCTTGTCGAAAGGGAGCAGGTGGTTGACCGGAGCGGTATAGCGCTCCAGCCATTCCGCCATCAGCCGCCCTATCCGCAGCGTCTCCTGGTCGTCCTCCAGCCCGAAGAGCACCTTGGTGACGATGAGCAGCGTCACCTGCCGCATCTCCACGAAGATGTCCCGCACCTCGCCCGGCTTCCAGGCGCTCAGCATCCGATCGATGCGGGCCACCATCTCGTCGCGGTAGCCCTCCACCTTCTTCTTGTGGAAGGCGGGCATCATCATCCGGCGGTGCTGCTTGTGCAGCTCTCCGTTGATGGTGAGCAGCCCGGTCCACAGCCTGCTCAGGGATGAGCCCTCGGGCGCCGCGCGCCAGAGCTCCAGCGGACGGAAGAGCGCCGGGTTGCTCAGCACCTGCATGTTGAAGTCGGGGTGGAAGATGAACAGGTGGCGGGAGATCCCCCGGGCCAGCGTCACCAGCGGACCGTAGCGGCTCAGGTCCGTGAGCCAGCGCAGCTGATCCGCGATGAAGCGGATGTAATTGCCGCGCACTCCGAGTAGCGGCGTCGCGCGCGGGCCGGGCAAGCTCGCGCGGGTTCCAGGGGGGGCCGGTGAGGCTGTGAGTGGCATCTGGATGTTCTGTTTATTCTTGTTCTGGCGAGGCGGATGTGGCGTCTCGCCGCGCAGTCCCGGAGCGCGGGAGCTGTGTCCGGTTTCAGACGCAGCCTTGCGCCGGCCGGTCCGCTGCGGTAGGTGCGCGCCATGTCGTCACCCCTCGTCGTTGGCATCGCGGGCGGTACCGCCTCGGGCAAGACCACGGTCTGCCGGAAGGTCCGCGAGGCCCTGGCCGACTGCCGTGTCGCCTTCATCGATCAGGACTCGTACTACCGGGACCTGCAGGACATGCCGCTCGAGGAGCGCCGCCAGGTCAACTTCGATCACCCGGACGCCTTCGACACCGAGCTGCTCGTCAGCCACCTGCGCGAGCTGAAGGCCGGGCGGGCCGTCGACAAGCCCGTCTACGACTTCCGCACCTCCTCGCGCCAGCCGAACACCGGTCGCGTGGACCCCGGGGACATCATCCTCATCGAGGGCATCCTCGTGCTGCACATGAAGGAGGTGCGCGACGAGATGGACGTGAAGATCTACGTCGACGCCGATGATGACCTGCGCATCCTTCGGCGCCTCACTCGCGACATCAAGGAGCGCGGCCGCGACTTCGATCACGTCGTCAGCCAGTACCTGCGGCACGTGCGCCCCATGCACATGGGCTTCGTCGAGCCGTCCAAGCACCACGCGGACATCATCATCCCCCACGGTGGCAACAACGACATCGCCATCGGGATGCTCGTGGGCGCCCTGCGCGCGAGGCTGGCCGTGATGGCCATGCCCTCCGCGTCGAAGTGAGTCCGCGGGCTCAGCGCAGCCGGCGCAGGAAGTCTTTCACCGGGCCGTGCATGCGGCGCGTCTCGATGAGCAGGGCGCCGTGATCTCCCGCACCCTGCAGCTCGTGGTAGCGCGCGTTCACCCCCGCGGCGCTCAGCAGGTGGTACGTCTCTCGCACTCTCGCCGGCGGGGCGAGCACGTCCGATGCCCCCGCGATCAGCAGCACCTTCGCCTGGATCTTCGGCAGGTACTCCGTCAGGTCCGCCCCCGCGTAGGCGGCGCACATGAGGATCCACGCGTTCGGATCGAACATCGTCGCGAAGGACTCGGAGTCCGCCTCCAGCGCCTTCTCGGCGGCGTCGAGGTCCCGGTAGCGCGCCGTGAGGTACTCGCGGCCGTAGACCAGCCTCAGGTACTCCAGCCGCAGCTTGCGCATCGTCTTCAGCGGCCCGCTGCCCGGCCGGTAGAAGCCTTCCTTGTACTCGGGGTCCATCCACAGCATCTGGTGAAACATCCCGATGCGCTCGCGGAGCGCCTCTGGCAGTGCGCGCGCCGTGCCGATGGTCACCACACCCGCCATCATCTCGGGGAAGAGGGCGGCCAGGCGCAGCGCCACCATCCCCCCGAGCCCCACTCCCACCAGCGCTCGCACGCGCTTCAGGCCCATGCCTCGCAGCAGCGCGGACACGGAGCGCGCCATGTCCAGTGGCGTCAGCAGCGGCAGGGCTGGCCCCAGCATCTGCCCCGTGAACGGGTCCTCGGTGATGGGCGAGGTGGTGCCAAACGGGCTGCCCAGCAGGTTGGCGGAGATGACGTGCAGGTGGGAGGGATCCAGCGGCCGCTTGTCCCCAATCAGCTCCCGCCCCCAGCCGGAGGGCGGGTAGGCCGTGGACTCGGGAGTGGCCAGCGCTCGGTGAGAGTTGGCCAGGTCGTGCAGCAATACCACCGAGTTCTCGCCCGACGGTTCTCCATAGGTCTCATAGGCGACCTGGGTGCCGTCTAGCAGCCCCCCCTCCTCAAGGGGGAGCGGTACTGTCAGCAGGTGGGTTCCCGTGGCCTGGATCACTCAGGGGAATTCTTCTATCACTGTGTGCCCGAACGCCTAAGGAGAGTCTCCGCTTGATGCGTTACTTCGGTGTCCTCGTCGTTGTCGCCGGTGTGTTCGTCGCCTCGGCCCTGTTCTATCGCCGGCTGAGCGCCCAGACCCTGGAGGCCCAGAACGAGGCAGACATGGCCCGGATCCAGAAGGACTACCTGGAGCGGGTCGGGTGGCTCCGTACCAACCCGGACGAGAAGTCGTACCGCGAGGAGGTGCGCCCCTTCATGAAGACCTACTTCGAGGAGGTGGACGCGCACCTGGACAAGTTCAAGGGCAACAAGGAATTCGACAGCTACATCCAGGAGGTGGAGCGCAAGGCGGAGGGCGGCAAGGACGAGAAGGTCGCCGACCGCAAGGCCACCTACGAGTACACGCGCAAGGTGTTCGACACGTTCCGCAAGGGCCGCTACGAGCCGGTGTGGACGGCCACGGACAAGGGGATGCGCCTGGATGTCATCTCCTCGGACGTGGTGATGGTGAAGGGCCAGCCGCAGGTGCGCTTCCAGCTGGCGCTCTGGGGCGCTCAGCGCGCGATGAAGGACGAGGGCAAGGTGAAGAAGATGGTCACCAGCGCCACCTTCGAGGCCGCGTGGAAGCTCACCGACGCCAGGGGCAAGCTGATTGGCGAGATGCACGGCGGCGATCCGGCCAACAAGATCGACTTCCCCGAGCGCTACATCGCCGAGTTCCCGCCGCAGATGGTGCTGGGCCACTACGACATGGATCTGGTGCCCAACGACGTCTCCAAGATGGAGATCTCCTTCAAGGTGAGCTCGCGCGCCGCCTCGGGAGGCACCGCGGCGGCCTCGTACCTGTGGAAGCTGGACACCGTGCCCTCCGAGTGGAAGCTCGGCGCGGGTATGAAGTGGGAGGGCGCCACCGAGGAGCAGCGCCCCGAGGAGGAGATCGATCCCTCCAAGGCCGCCAACGGCAAGTGACGGTGAGCGGGGAGGCGAGGGCCGGTGGAGGCCCTCCGCCGCTCACTGCTCCACGACGGTGAAGTGGGACATGAGCTGGTACGCCGTGAGGCTGCCGGCCTCGTCCAGCAGGTAGAGCCCGAGCCGGGCGTCCGTCTGGAGCGCCAGGAGCCCCGCTCCGGCGCGAACCTCCGCCAGCACCTGGCCGCCGCGGGGATCCACCGCGCGGACCCGCTCTCCCGGGATGAGCACCACGCCGCGGGAGACCCTCGCAGGCAGGGCCCGGGCGAGCGGCTCGCCCACCGCACCGACGCGCCAGGCCAGATCTCCGGCCGTGTCCACCCGCGCCGCGGCTCCGCTCGCCGAGGTGACGATCACTCCGTGTTGCACGGCGGTGAGCGCGAAGGGTCCCGCTCCCAGGTGCAGCGGGCGCTCCCAGAGCTCCCTCCCGCGCGAGTCCATGCACGCGAGGATGCCCTCGCGATCCCGCTCTCCGGCGATGTAGACGCGGGTCCGGGCCGGCAGCGGCGCGGAGGGCAGGGAGAGCTGGAACTCGCGCGTCCACACCACGTCCCCGCTGTGCGCGTCCGCGAGCAGCAGCGCGTGCTGCGTGCCTCGGCCGAGCACCGTCACGAAGCGCTTGCCCCACGCCACCGGCGTCCCATGGAAGGGCAGGGGTGTGGCCCGCATCCGGAAGCGCACCTGGCCATCCGCCACATCCATCCCGTACAGGTACCCCGAGTCCGTGGCCAGCAGCGCCCGGTGGCCCTGGATCGCCAGCCAGCTCTTCTGGGTGCGCGAGGGCGCCAGGCGCCACACCTCACGGCCTCCCACCTCGGCGAAGGCCAGCACCGTGCGGTCATCGGACACCGTGAGCAGCAGCCCGTCCTGGCGCATCAGCTGGGGGCCGAGCGGCAGCCCATCGTGGTCGTGCAGCCACCGCGCGCTCGCGCCCGCACCGATGAAGCAGTAGACGCGCTCCGAGTCCGTCGTCACCACGTACCCGTCCGCCGTCGCCGCCACGCCCTGGCTGCCCTCGCGCCGCCAGAGCGGCTGCCCGTCCTTCCGCGCGAAGGCGCAGGCCAGCTCACGCGAGCAGAACACCGGCCCCTGGCGCCCCAACATCAGGATTCCGGACTCGGCCCCGGCCAGCCCCTTCAGCTTCCACCGCTGCTCGAAGCGCAGCCGGCGCAGACGCCCGGGCACCGGCAGCGGACTCCCCGTGCGGCGCGACGCGCGGGATTTGCCTCTCGCCTCTCCGTCGCCCTCGGGAGGTTGCACCGCGCCTCGGAGATGGGACAGGCCCTCCCGGCACCGCTCCGTCAGCTCCACCAGATAGGGGTTGCTGGACTGGCTCCGCTCCCGCTCGGCAAAGGCGAGCGCCAGCGCCTGCCCCAGGTGGAACATCGCCGCCGCCAGCGCCGTGCCGTCCATCTCGAAGGCCGAGCTGGTGCCCACCCGTCCCTTGCCCGCGCTCAACTCCAGCGTCAGCCCCGGACGCACGCCCGCGGGCTCGAAGGAGAAGCGCGGCTCGCCCAGCTCCACCGCTCGCGCCAGCTCCACCGCCTGCCGGGAGAGCTCCAGGGCCGTGAGGAAGGGGGGGCCCGCCGCACGCCAGGCCTGCTCCCGGCCCGGCAGCGACAGCCACACCTCCCCCGAGCACAGGAGCGAGCCCAGCGCCGCATCCTGCCCCCGCTCATAGGCGCGCAGCAGATCCGAGGGATCCTTCAGCTCGAAGCCGAAGCCCGGCTCCTCGGAGGGCTCCACGCGGTGGGCGAAGGGCACTGGCAGCGTCACACGCGGGGGGCTGACCACGCCGCTCAGCAGGCGCAGCGCCTCGTTCATCTCCTGGGCGAGCGAGGCGGTGAGCGCTTCGGGCGCCGCCTGCGAAATGTCTCGCAGGAAACTCTCGCCGCACTCCCGGGCGGCCTTGGCGAACTCCTCCATCTCCACCCGGACGGGGGGCCGCATCATGCGCGCCGGACGCCCCAGGCTGGCCACGCTCAGATCCACGTCCATCCCGGCCCGGCGCAGCACCAGCTCCAGATGGGCCTCGGGCAGCGACACCTGGCCCAGGCGGCGCTTGCCCGCACGGAGGGCCGCCGCCACCCCGAGCAGGGCAGGGACCACCTCCGCCAGCGGCTCCTCCACCGCCCCGGCCAGTAGGTTCACCCCGTCCAGCTCCAGGGCGATGGAATCCTGTGGGTCGGTTGTGGGTTCGCGCTTCCAGCGCTGTCCGAGTCGGAACCGGGTCATCCTTTCCCTTCGTCTTTCCCTTCGTCTCCATTCGTTGACAAGCCAGAATACCGGTGGCTACCATCCGCCGCCCATACGGACCTACATTTTTGTAACCGTTCGAAATTCTTGGGGAATAGTCGATGACATTTTACGAGGCCGCGCTCCGTATCCTGGAGAGCGAAGGTCGTCCCCTCCACTTCCTGGAAATCACCGAGAAGTCTATCGCTCAGAGCCTGCTCTCCCACGTCGGGAAGACGCCTGAAGTCACGATGTTGTCGCGGCTGGCCGCGATGGCACGAAGGACGCGCGATCGCAAGGTGATCGTCACGGCGAAGGACACCTTCGCCCTGGTGGACTGGGCAGTTCCGGAGGATCCCGAAGCACTGGCGCAGACGGGCGTGGTGGAGCCCCATCCAGAGGAGGATCTGCCTCCGCTGCGCCCCGTGGAGCGCCACCCCGATCCGCGCAACGACAACGTGCGCGTGGCCGGCCGAGGCAGCGACCGCAAGCGCCGCCGCGAGGAGGAGGAGGAGCAGAAGGGCCGCAAGCGCCGCTTCCCGCCGCTGCCCGAGGTGGTGTTCGAGATCCTCAGCGAGGGCGAGGGCGGCTTGCGCGCCGAGCAGATCATCGATCGCGCCCGCACGCGCGAGCTGTGCGGCGAGGAAGTCACCGTGGAGGCCGTGCTGACCGCGCTGCTGGAGGACAACCAGCGCCGCATTGACGCCGGCCGCCGCCCGCAGTTCGCCTTCAACAAGCAGACGAGCGAGGTGGTGACGCTGGAGCGCGCGGGCGCCCCCAGCGAGCCGCCCCCGCTGGATCTGCAGGCCGCGTTCGCCGCCGCGCTGGGCATCCCGTTGCAGGATGGGCGGCCGGTGCTCGGCAAGCCCGCGGCGGCCACGGGCGAGGCGCCGGTGGATCAGGCGCTGCTCGCCACGCTCAAGACGACGCTCAAGGATGCTCGGCGCTCGGTGGCTCGCGCGCTGCGCAAGCGCCTGGGCGACGCGGACGTGGGCACCTTCGAGAAGTCCGTCGTGAAGACGATGCACGCGCTGCACTTCCGCGAGCTGAAGGTGGCCAAGCGCTCCAAGGAGGGGCCGCTGCTCACCGCCCGCAAGCGCGAGGGCAGCGTGGAGCTGCGCTACGCGGTGCGGATGCTCAAGGGCTCGCCCTCGATCGATCGCAAGATGGTGCAGGAACTGCGGCGGGATCTCGGCCACTACTCGGCGCAGGTGGGCCTGCTGGTGAGCGCGGGCGACGTGCGCGGCGATGCGCGCGCCGAGGCCCAGGCCAGCGGCGCGCTGGTGATGCTGTGGTGCGGAGACGCGCTCGGCGAGAAGTTCCTCGAGGCGAAGACGGCCGTCACCGTTACCCAGGTGGAGCTGTTCGACGTGGACGAGAGCTTCTTCGAGGCGGCCCGGCTTGATGCCGAGGAGGCCCAGAAGCGCCGCGAGGAGCGTCAGCGCGAGAAGCAGCAGGCTCGTGGCGACGAGGAAGAGCCGGAGAAGCCGCCCCGCAAGGCCAAGGCCCGGCCGGCACCCGAGGCCGAGCGCGAGGAGCCCGCCGCCGCCGAGGAGCCCAAGGCCGCGGAGGCGGAAGCGGAGGAAGAGCACGGCGTGGCCGCGGCTCCGCCCGAGCCTCCCGCCGAGTCCCTGGCCGCGTCCGAGGAGGACGAGGAGGAAGGGGACGAGGAGGGCGAGGGCGAGGACGAGGATCTCGAGGCCGCCAGCGCCTTCGTGGCGGGAGCGGGCCGTCCGGAAGGGGCCCCTGGCGCGGAGGGAGGCGCCGCGGGTGAGCGCAAGCGCCGCCGCCGTCGCCGCCGGGGCCGTCGCGGCCGTGGAAATCGTGGACCCGAGGCCGGTGCGACTCCCGCGGGAGGGACTCCGGCTGTCGGCGGAGCTCCCTCCGAAGGGGCAGCGCCCGCCGCGGCGGCACCTTCGGGTGAGAGCGCTCCTTCCTCGGGTAGCGAGGCGCCCCGCGCGCCGGAGCCGCCTCCGCCTCCCCCGAGCACATCCAGCAATGGCTCGTCCGAGGGGAGCCCCACCTGACGCATCCTGGGACGCAAGTGGGGGGAGTGGGGTACCGTAAGAGGGCTATGAAGCCGGCCCTGCTCCTCACCGCCTGCGTCCTGCTGCTCGGTGCCTGCCGCGATCAAGGGTCTCGCTACCCCGTGGAGGATGTGCGGCTGTCGGGCGCGACGCTCACCGACAACTCCCTGCTCGCGCTGGGGCAGGACCAGGTGCGCGCCCTGCTGCGCCAGCAACTGGAGGCCACCAAGCGGTTCGAGCCCACCGAGGGCAAGTCGCTGGGCCAGAGCCGCCCGTGGAGGATGACGCTGGATCTGCCCTTCACCCGCGAGGTGCTGAAGGACGACGGCCAGCACACCTACGCCGAGGTCGGCGCCACCCTGGTGCTGGAGCGCTTCGGCGGCGATCTGCCCGAGCGCTACGAGGTGGTGGGCCTGGGAGAGATCCGCCTGGACTCGGAGAAGCCCGAGGCCCGGCGCAAGGCGCTGCGCGAGGCGCTCGAGGCGGCGCTGCGGCAAGTGTCCGAGTCCGCGGTGCTGCAGCTGTCCGCGCTGGATCGGGACAACGGCGCGCTGGTGCAGGATCTCCATGCGACGGATCCTCGCGTGCGCGAGTTCGCCCTGCGCACGCTGGCCGAGCGTCATCACCCGGCGGCCGCGCCGCTGCTGATCGAGCAGCTCAAGTCGAACGACGCGGACACGGTGCGGCGAGCCATCGGCGCGCTGGTGGAGATGCGCGCGGCGAGCGCCGTGCCCGCGCTGATCGATCTGGCCCGAGGCAAGGAGGTGGGCTTCCTGCAGGAGATCGTCTTCGCGCTCGGAGAGATCGGCGGCAGCGAGGCGGAGGCCTACCTCTACACGGTGGCGCAGGGGCACGATCAGCCGGCCATCCAGGCCGCGGCGCAGCAGGCGCTGGACACGCTCTACGCATCACGCAAGCACGGTACACCGGAGGCGCGTGGTACGGACCACGCGGATCATTGAGCTATGAAGGTCTCTTCTGTCGTTGGGGGGTTGCTGCTGGCCGCGGCGGCCCTGGGGTGGGGCGGCTGCGCCAAGCACGTCGAGGTGGATGAGAAGCCGAAGGACTCGGCCAGGCTCTCCGAGTACTACCCGCTGGCCGTGGGCAATCATTGGACGTACACGGTGAACGGCCGGACTGACAGGCCGGTGGACGTGAAGATCGTCAAGGAAGAGGACGGCTTCTTCCACGACAGCCAGGGCGGCCAGCTCATGGTGGACACCTTCGGGATCCGCGATCAGAAGCGCTACCTGCTGCGCGGTCCCGTGGAGCCTGGGCGCACGTGGACGAACGTGGTGTCCGTGTCCTCCACGGAGCGCTACCAGATCCTCCAGGCCGGCTTCCCCTGCCAGGCGCCCGCGGGCTCGTTCGAGAACTGCGTCCAGGTGGAGGGGCGCAACCGCGTGGACGCGGAGACCACCCTCATCAACACCCTCACCTTCGCGCCCGGCGTGGGCCTGGTGCGCATCCAGGTGGAGGCCGAGCGGGAGGGCCGTCGCATTCCCCAGACGTGGCTGGAGCTGACTTCATACAAGGTGAAGCCGGGGCAGGGCTGAGAGGGGCGTATGAAAGAGATCGGCATCGCGCTGCTGGGGCTGGGCAACGTGGGACTCGGGACGTACCGGATCCTCGCGGATCACGCTCGGGACATTGAGCGGCGCCTGGGGGCTCGGGTGAGGGTGCGCCACATCCTCGTGAGGGAGGGAGGCCGCCCGCGCCCCGAGGATGTGCCCGCCGCGCTCATCACCCGCGACATCGCTCCGATCCTCGCGGATCCCGAGGTGTCCATGGTGGTGGAGCTGATGGGCGGCCTGTCCCCCGCGAAGGACTACCTGGAGCGGGCCATCGCCTCGGGCCGCAGCATCGTCACCGCCAACAAGGCGCTGCTCACCGCCCATGGCGAGGCGCTGTTCTCCCAGGCGCTCGCCCGCGGCGTGGACCTGCACTTCGAGGGCGCCGTCTGCGGCGGCATCCCCATCATTCGCACCCTGCGCGAGGCGCTCGCGTCGGACCGGGTGTCCTCCATCCACGGCATCGTCAACGGGACGACGAACTTCATCCTGTCGGCCATGGCGGACGAGGGCTCCACGTACGAGGCCGCGCTCGCCCAGGCGCAGAAGCTCGGCTACGCCGAGGCGGACCCGACGTTGGATGTGAACGGCATGGACGCGGCGCAGAAGCTGTGCCTGCTGGCGTCGCTGGCGTTCGCCGCGAAGGTGTCTCCGCAGGATGTGCACGTGGAGGGCATCACCTCGCTGCGCCCGGTGGACATCGCCCTGGGCAAGGAGGCGGGCTACGTGCTCAAGCTGCTCGCCATCGCCCGGCGCCTGCCCGAGGGCCTGGACGTGCGCGTCCACCCGGCCTTCATCCCCGAGGCCAGCCCGCTGGCGGACGTGCGTGGCGCCTTCAACGCCGTGCTGCTCCAGTCCGCGGCGCTCGGCGCGTCGCTGTTCTCCGGCCTGGGCGCGGGCTCGCTGCCCACCGGCAGCGCGGTGGTGTCGGACATCATCGACATCTGCCGCAACCTGCTGGCCGGCGTGTCCGGACGGTTGCCCATGCTGTGCTCGCCGCACGTGCAGGAGCAGCCCCGCATCCCCTCGAGCGAGCGGCGCGGGCCCTTCTACCTGCGCTTCTCCGTGAGCGATGAGCCGGGCGTGCTCGGGCGCATCGCCACCGTGCTCGGCGAGAAGGGCGTGAGCCTGGCCTCCGTGCTCCAGCGCCCGTCGCGGCCGGAGGATCCTCACGCCACCATCGTCGTCTTCACCCACGGCGCTCGCGAGCGGGACGTCCAGGCCGCGGTGCAGTGGATTGACGCGCTGCGTAGCACACGCGCTCCCACCCAGGTCATCCGGATCGAGGAAGGGCCGGGGGTGCTCCGGACCGGCGGCTGACCAGCCGAGCACACGGCACGCTTCCCGGAAGGCCCGTCCCGTTGCGTGCGAGGGCGGGCCTTTCTACCCTGGGCCTCCTTTCCGAAGAGGCCGCCGTGGCTCCTGAGACTTCCGAGCAGACGCAGGAGGAGCTGATCCTCAGCTTCCTCGCCGATGGAGGTGAGGACTTCACCTCGGGCGAGGCGCTCTCCAGCAAGCTGGGCCTGTCCCGCACCGCCGTGTGGAAACACGTGGAGGCGCTGCGCGGCAAGGGCTACCGCATCGAGGCCCTGCCCGCGCGAGGCTACCGGCTGGTGGAGGTGCCGGATCGGCTGACGGCGCTGGAGCTGTCGCCGCTGCTCGCCACGCATGATCTTGGCCACACCATCCACTTCCACGAGACGCTGGGCTCCACGAACGAGCTGGCCTTCCGGCTGGCGCATGACGGGGCGGAGCACGGTGAGGTGGTCATCACCGAGCAGCAGACGGCGGGCAAGGGCCGGCGGGGCCGGGCGTGGGTGTCTCCGCCAGGGCTCAACCTCTACTTCTCGGCCATTCTTCGCCCGGAGCTGCCGCCCCAGCGCGCTCCGGAGCTGACGCTGGTGGCCGCGGTGGCGCTCACCGAGGTGCTGCGCGAGGCCGGCGCCGAGGCCTTCATCAAGTGGCCCAATGACGTGCAGATCGACGGGCGCAAGGTGGCGGGCATCCTCACGGAGCTGTCCGCGGAGCCCGAGCGCGTGCACTTCGTGGTGCTGGGCGTGGGAGTGAACCTCAACGCACAGCCGGAGCACTTCCCCGAGGAGCTGCGCGCCACGGCCACTTCGCTGGCGCAGGCCCGAGGGCAGAAGGTGCCTCGGGCGCTGTTTGCCGCCTCGCTCTGGAACCGCCTGGAGGAGTGGCTGGATCTGCACCTGGAGACGGGCTTTGACGCCATCCGTCAGCGCTGGAAGGAGCTGTCCTCCACGCTGGGGCAGGACGTGCTGGTCCGCACCGACCGCCGCGAGTTCCGGGGGCTGGCCGAGGACATCGACGCCTCGGGCGCGCTCCTCGTGCGGACAGAGGACGGCTCGGTCGAGCGGGTGCTGGCGGGCGATGTGGAGCGGCTGCGGCCTCGGGTGACGGGCCAGCCCTGAACCCGTCCGCTGAGGGCGCCTTCGCGGTAGAGTGCGCGCGTGATGCTCCTCACGATCGACGTCGGCAACACCAACACCGTGCTTGGGGTGTACGACGGCAAGAAGCTGTTGGCTCACTGGCGCATGGAGACCAACGCCCGCCGCACCTCGGATGAGTACGGCATCTTCGTGCGGCAGCTCTGCCAGTACAGCGGCATTGACGCGGACAAGGTGCACGCGGTGGCGGTGTCCAGCGTGGTGCCGCCGCTCCAGTTCAACCTGGAGAAGATGAGCGAGCGCTACTTCAAGACGCGCCCCATGTTCGTCGGCCCGGGAGTGAAGACGGGCATGCCCATCCTCTACGACAACCCGAAGGAGGTGGGCGCGGACCGGATCGTCAACTCGGTGGCCGCCTTCGAGAAGCACCACACGGGGCTGATCGTCGTGGACTTCGGTACGGCCACCACGTTCGACGCGGTGTCTCCCAAGGGCGAGTACCTGGGCGGCGCCATCTGCCCGGGCATCAACATCGCCATGGAGGCGCTCTTCCAGAACGCCTCCAAGCTGCCGCGCGTGGAGTTCGCCCGGCCGCCGCACGTGGTGGGCCGCAACACGGTGCACTCCATGCAGTCCGGCTTCGTCTACGGGTACGTGGGGCTGGTGGACGGGCTGTGCGCGCGCATGCAGGCGGAGCTGGGCTTCACCGCGCGAGTCATCGCCACCGGAGGCCTGGCGCCGCTGGTGGCCAGCGAGTCCAAGGCCATCCACGAAGTGGACGAGTTCCTCACGCTCGAGGGTCTGCGCATCATCTACGGAAGGAATCACGCCTCATGACGACCGCCGCTCCCGTGGCACCCGCTCCCGCGGGCTGTCCCTTCACCTCGGAGTTTCTGCCGCCCAACATGCGCAAGCACGTGGATCCGGCCGCGCCCGTGCCGCTGCGGATGATGGCCGCCAAGGCCCTGGTGCCGCTGAACCCCTCGGACATGCTGGGCGCGCTCTTCATGCTCACGTTTGACGCCGAGCAGGGCGTGCGCGACGCGGCGGCCAAGACGGCCGCGGGGCTGACGGACAAGATCCTCGGCTCGGCGCTGCGGGACGAGGGCGTCCAGGGGCCGGTGCTCGGGTGGTTCCTGGGGCTGCTGAAGGCCAACGACACCTACTCCGAGATGCTGGTGCTCAACGCCACCACGCCGGACGAGGCGGTGGCGGACGTGGCCTCCGGGTGCAGCGCGAAGGTGGCGGAGATCATCGGCCAGAACCAGCTGCGCCTGCTGCGGCACGAGGACATCATCCGCAAGCTGTGCACCAACGCCAACGCGAGCCAGGCGCTGATCGACTCGGTGTGCGACTTCGCGGTGCGCAGCGGGTTGACGCTGGTGGACGTGCCGCAGATGCAGGCGGCGCGGGTGCGCCTGTTCGGGCCGCAGGCGGTGCAGGCGCCGCCGGATCCGGGCACCACCGCCGCTCAGGTGCTACAGGACTTCCAGGAGGTGAAGGAGGAGGGCGCACCGCCCATGGAGGAGGGCAAGCGGCTCAACCTCACCCAGCGCATCATGAAGATGAGCATCGCCGAGAAGATCAAGCTGGCGACGCTGGGCAACAAGGAAGCGCGCACGCTGCTGATCCGCGACTCGAACAAGCTGGTGTGCACGGCGGTGATCCGCAGCCCGCGAATCACCGATGGCGAGGTGCTCGCGTGCGCCTCCAACCGCGCGGCGAACGACGAGGTGCTGCGCATCATCTACAACAACCGCGAGTGGACGAAGAAGCAGAAGATCAAGCTGGCGCTGGTGAAGAACCCGAAGATCCCGCTCACGGTGGTGTCGAAGTTCCTCAACACGCTGCGAGACGCGGAGCTGAAGGATCTGGCGCGCGATCGCAACGTGCCCTCGGGCGTGTCCATGTTCGCCAAGAAGCTGGTAGAGAAGAAGACGGCGCCCAAGAAGGAAGAGAAGTAGGCCCGGGGACTTGGGAGGTCGTTGGGAAACTCTGATCTGTTACCTATCATGAGGAGCATGATCCAGCTCCTTCTGCTCCTCGTGTCGGCACAAATCCCGGCTGTTCCAGGTGAGACCACCCTGGTGTCTTTCTGCAAGCAGGGCAGTCTCTCCGCCTGCGAGGCCCTGCGGCAGGTCAACCCCAAACTTGCTGCTGATATCGAGGCAGAGGTCGCGAAGGTCGCGCTGGCACGTGAGGCACTGAAGGTCGCGGAAGAGGCCCGCGAAAAAGGGGATGCCAAGGCCGAAGAATCCTCCGAAGCCGAAGCTTCGGACGAGCCTCCTAACTGCAAGGGCCAGGAACATCACATCATCTCTCGGCCTATCGCCGAGGAGTTGGAGAAACATCGGGTCCTGCGAGGGCTCTACAAGCCTCGGGATGCGCGCTTCAAGACCCGGGCGAAGGACCTGGAGTCGCACTGCGGCTACCAGGAGTGGCACCGCAAAGTGGATGAGGAAGTGATCAAATGGCTTAGGGACTTCCCCAACGCAACGCCGGAGCAGTTCATGAGGATGTTGCGCGAGATCTATAGCCGCAAGGAGATGCTGGAGAGGTTTCCTTATGGCTTCTGAGGCATCCCTGGCATCACGCTTCTTCGTGCTCGAACATGACCTGCTCGGGCCTCATGACACCCAGTTCCGTGACGTCAAGCCGATCAATCTTGGAGATGCCTTCCTGTGCCCACGGTGCGGTGACGCCATCAGCATGCTGACGTGGATGCCTCCGTACCGAGTCGAGTTGGAACTGCATGGACAGGGCTTTGGTGACTTCGTAGAGGGTACTGGGTACGACGTACTCATCTCCGAGCGCATGGCCGAGGCCTTCCGAGCAGAAGAGCTGACGGGACTGCTCGGCTTTCACCCCGTCGAGGTGGTTAGGGTGCGTCGGAAGCGCAAGGGGGCCAAGCCCGGCGCGGTGCCTCGTTACTTCGCCGTCACCGCATGCTTCGGCCGTGGAGCGGTAGATGAGGAACGGAGCCGGTTGCGTCGTGCCGAGGCCGTGACGTGTCCCGAGTGCCGCAACCCCGGAAGAGACTCCATCCACGGCTTCGTCCTAGAGCCGGACACATGGCGGGGCGAGGATGTGTTCCGGCCCCGCGGTCTCCAGGGCCGTATCCTCGTCTCAGAGCGCTTTGCCGAGTTTGTCCGGTGCCATGGGTTCACGAACATGAAGCTGATCCCCACCGAGGAGTTCGTCTGGGATCCACTTCATTTGGGCCCGCCCGCAACTACCCCTGAAATTCCCACCCACTGAACTCGCAACGCCTCTGGGAGGCGAGATGGCTCCATCTGCCCAGGCATCAGCATCCCAATGGATCTGGCGCGCGATCGCAACGTGCCCTCGGGCGTGACCATGCTCGCCAAGAAACTCGTGGAGAAGAAGACAGCGCCCAAGAAGGAGGAGAAGCAGGCTCGGGCCGCTGGTCCTCTGCGCTCTCTGAGAGAGAGCAGGGGTGATTTCTGAATGGGAGTTCTGCGCCAGCGTAAGCGCCTGGAAGCCCTGGGGAATCTCCCCTGCATTCGGGTGCCCGGACGGTGGGACCCGTCTCTTCAGTTTGAATAGTCGGACAGGAAATCTCGGAGTCCAGGAAGCGCGCGCAACAAAGCCCTTCAGGCAGCCTCCAGACGTCTAAGTGTCCAGCCAAGGCTGTCAGCGCCACCTTGCGTTCGTCTCAAACCTTTCGCGCGCATTAAGAGGACTGTCTGTGCATCTTGCGAAAGGCCGATATTTTTCAGAGCGGTCACAGACAGACCAACATCCTCAAGTCTGGTCACCCACTCAGTGTCCGTTCTTGCTCCGAGTGCCCAACTCAACAATTCCATGCCGGGACGGTGCTGTTCCTCCGGCAGGTTTTCGTCCGGCATTTCCTCAAGAGGTAATGCTGCAGCATCCCCCCCGAAGTAGTCATTCTCCCGCTTTGCTTCCACCTTAAGACGTCTCACGACCTTTCTCAGGTATTCCCTGGGGTTGGATGCCAACTGCCAGCCAGTATTCCCGTGTCTAAACCCTAGCTTGCCTCCGTCGAAGAGAGCGAGGGCCACATAAACAACGTCACTAACTGGCAATTCTAAGACTGCTACCGTGAACGCTTTTAAACTGGCGATATCGTTCCTCTGGGCAGCAAGCAATGCCTGCTTGTAACGTGAGGCGTCCAGTTCCTCTTCAGAGAGGAATTCCTCAGCTTCGGCGGGGGGCCATGCCAACCCCTGGGCTATCCTGTCGGCTGCGCCGCGAGCAAGATCACAAGATCAAAAGCCCACGCGACACTCATGGACCCTGACACCGGGCGGAGTTGCTCTGCCCAAGTCAAAGGCGTGGAGAATGCGCCCATGCCCACCAGTGGCAACTGGGGTCGTTCCAGGTTTGGTAGCGGCGAAAAGGTTCGCTCCACATCTGCCCGCGAGGACAGGGCGTGCTCCATGCCTGCCAGCGAGGCCCAAGTGCGCTCCATACCGGCCAGAGGGGACAGGGCGCGCTCCATACTGGCCTGGAAGGGCAGGAACTGCTCCATGCCTGCCAGTGGCGATAGAGCGCGCTCCAGACCTGCCAGCGGGGACAGAATCCGTTCCATACTGTCCTGCGAGAACAGGGACTGCTCCAAGCATACCAACGGGGACAGGGCCTTTTCCATGCCAGCGATCGGGGATACGGCCTGTTCCATTCCCAGCATGGTTGCCGTAAACGTCTGGATTGTTTTCAGCGGCGACAGGAACTGTTCCATGCCCGCCAGCGGCGACAGAGTTCGCTCGATGCCCGCTAGCGGCAACAGGGCGCGCTCCATGCCTGCCAGCGGCGACAGGGCGCGCTCCATGCCTGCCAGCGGGCGGTTCAGCTTATCGAGCACCTCGAAGGGCTTGAACACTTTGTCGTACATCTCGAAAAAGCTCTTCACAGTCTGGTCCTTCCCGGACACGGTGAAATGGAGCCGCATGCCGGTCTGTCTGGCTCCACTAGAGTAGAGGCGCGGACTGACCATTTGGGGACACGCTCTTTTTTTCCTTTTCTCGTCGATTTTCGACGCGGGAACTGCTCCTCGTGGGAGAGCATCCTGAATTCCTGGAGCAGGGACGCACTCGGAAGAGTAAGGCAGGGTCGATCCTCAACCGCACCGCCAGAAGCCGAGTCCTGGACCCTCGCAGCACGGGTGCAGCAAAATCCTTGTGAAGCCCTGTGAACGGCTGAACCGATTGGACAGAAACCGGTACTGCCGCCTCAGAGGTTCCGAGGGTTTGCGAAGGGCTGATAAGGTCTGGGTCCGATCCTTTCCCTCTCCGGCAGAGGGCAGGGGCCGGGGTCCGTCGCTGTTGAGGCGGCCTCCAGCAGGCAGATGCGGCTCAGGCGGCGGCTTCGTCCGCGTCCTCCGTGGCGGAGGGCGCCTCCTCCAGGAGCTGCTGGGCGATGCCGAGCGCCTTCTTCGCGCGCTCGCGGAGCTTCTCGTCGTTCTTGATGCGCGTGTAGAGCTTCGTCACGCGCTCCTCGTTGCGCACCGCCGCCTCCTCCAGCTCGGTGATGCGCTTGCGCAGGCTCTCGGCCTCCTCGGAGGCCTGGGTGGCCTGGCTCTCCAGCTCGCCGCGGACCGTCTCCAGCTCGCTGCGCGCCGTCTCCAGCTCGCCGCGCGCCGCCTCCAGCTCGGACTGCACCGCCTCGAGCTGGCCACGCACCTCGCTGACCTCCGACTGAGCGCTCTCCACCTGGCCGCGCAGCCCGTCCGCCTCGCCGCGGGCCGTCTCCAGCTCGGACTCGGCCTGGCTCACCTTGGCGCGCAGCTCCTCCAGCTCCGCCTGCGCCGAGGCCTGCTGCTCGTTGTGCGCGTCCACCTCGGCCTGCAGGGCGGTGAGCTTCGAGGAGGCACTGCGCGCCTCCTCCTTCGCCGCGGTGAGCTGCTGATCCACCTTCTTCTTGTCAGCGGTGAGCTGATCCACCTTGCCGGTAAGCGTCTTGATCTGCGCGTCGCGGCGGGCCATCTCCGCGGCGGACTCGGTGTGCTGCTGCTCCAGCTGTAGCTGCTTGTCCTGGAGCTCGACGAAGTCGTGCTCCTTCTGGGACAGCTCGCCCTTGAGCCGGTTGATCTCCTTGTCCTTCTCCTGCTCCTTGAGGTTCAGCTCGCTCTTGAGCCGGAGGATCTCCTTGTCCTTCTTGTTGACCGCGTCCTTGAGCGCGAACGAGTCCTTGTCGTTCTTGCCGGCGGCGGCGCGCGCCGTCTCCAGCTCCGTGCTCTGGGACTCAATCTGGGACTCGAGCTCCTGGACGCGGCTCTCCGCGGTGGAGGCCTGGGACTGCGCGTCCGTGAGGGCGCTCTGCAGCTCCGCCACCTTGGCGCGCAGGCTGCGCAGCTCGGCCGCGTCCGCCGCGGACATGGCGGGGGCCGCCGCGGGCCGGGACACAGAGCTGGGCGCCGCTGGCACCGCGGGCAGCGTCATCGCAGGGCGGGAGGGCGCGGGAGCCGGCGCGGCCTTCACGGGCTCGGGAGCCGGAGCCGGAGCCAGAGCCGCGAAGCCGATCTGCGTCTTCTCGTCGTCCCCGAGCGAGTCCAGCGCGTCCTCGGCATCCCGGCCCAGGTTGTCGAGCGCGTCGAACTCCTCGTCGCCTCCGGAAGCCTCCGGCGGCGCCACCACGGCCTCCTCCTCGGAGGAGGCGCTCGTGCCGGACATGTCACCGAAGGCCTCGTCCAGGTCCAGATCCTCGCCCCCGGAGGCGTCGCTGACGGCGATCTCCTCGGCCCCGCCCGAGAGCGGCTCGTCCTCGACGAGCGGTTCATCCGTCAGCTCGTCCAGGGACAGGCCCTCGTCCTCCACCACATCGCCTGCGACGACCTCGGGAAAGCCGATCAGCGCGCCCACGCGCTCCACCAGCTGGCCCGAGTCCACCGGCTTGGCCACGTACTCATCCGCGTGGGCCTTGAGCTTGCGGTGCGCCGCGAAGCCGTCCGGGTTGCCGATGATGACGACGGGGACGTTCTTGAGATCGTCGTCCTTCTTCAGCTTGCCGCAGATCAGGTAGCCATTCTGTCCGCCGGACAGGTCCACCGCGAGCACCACCAGATCCGGCCGATCCCGGCGGATCTGATCCACGCTCCCCTTGCCGTCGGTGGTCTCGTCCACCGCGAAGCCCTTGGCCTCGAGCGCCGCGCGCAGGGTGGAGGAGAGGGCGGAGTCACTTTCGACAATGAGGATTTTCTTGGACATGAACGGGCGGCCCGACCTGGGGAGCCGCGCGAGAGGAGAGCCTCGCGCGAGCGGCAGCATGCAACGAACAGACAGTTCCCCAGAGGCTATCGGCCATGGTGGGGACGGTCAATGTTCGGGCCGGGCAATGTCCGTTGGTGATCCCCCGCCAGACAGGCGAGCGTCCGGGGGTGGAAAGATCCCCTCGGGGCCTGAGAGCAGGGCAGGCGAGCCGCCTTACTGCGAGTGGGAGACGGTGGTGATAGGCAGAACCGGCTCGGGGGAACGCGGCGCGGGGGCCCTGCGAGCCGCGCGCTCCTGGTCCAACAGCATCTTGCGGATGTCCGCCTCGCTCAGATCCGAGACGAGCTCGTAGACGACCTCTCCGTCGCGCCACACGGCCACGTTGTAGCCCTGGCTGGAGTCCACCTGCACGGCGGGCAACGCCTGGGCATCCACATCACGCCGCGAGTCATCGAAGACGAAGACGCCGATGCGGCGGGCCTGCTGGCCCTCGCCCTCGGGGCGCGTCTCATAGCTGATGTAGGCCGCGGGGCGATCCTTCACGTTGGAGATGCGCGCGCCGGAGAAGGCGGTGTTGGGCAGATCCGGGATGGAGACCTGGTGATCCAGCTTGTCCCTGAACCAGGCCTCCGCGTGCTGGGGCGTCACGTTGGCGATCTCATAGGGCAGCCGCTTGGTGTGACGCCTCACCGCGTCGTCCACGAAGCGCTGGCGCTCCTCGGGGCGCAGGGCGAACCAGCCACCGCCCACCGCTACCACCACCAGCGCCGCGGCGCTCAGCCGCAGCCACTGGAGCTGCAGGGCCCGGCGCTGCTCGCGGCGCAGGCCCACCTGGATCCCCGCGCGCAGCGACTGCGGGGCGCGGCTCGTCTGGACGGAGTGGCGCGCGGCACGGCGCAGCGTCTGCTGAATCTCCCGCTCCTTCTCCACCCGGCGCGCGCAGTCCGCGCACGTCTCCAGGTGGGACTCCACATCCATTCGCTCCTCGGGCTGAAACTCGCCGTCGAGGTAGGGGTAGAGCAGGCGATCGAGTTCCTGGCAGGTCATGAGCGCTCGAAAGAGGGCGGTAAATGCCACGGGCCCTCGGAGTGAAAATCCTCGGGCCCGTCAACCTCCTTCTACCCCGTCTTCTTCCTTTGCCGGTACTCTTCCAGATTCGCAGGCGCCCCGACGGGCTCGCCCTCGTGGCGGAATACGCCCTGACCCTCGGCGTACTCGCGCAGCGTCTTCTGGAGCAGCTTGCGGCCGCGGAATAGCCGGCTCATCACCGTGCCCACGGGGCACTCGAGGATCTCGGCGATCTCCTTGTAGGAGAACTCCTGGAGATCCGCGAGGATCACCACCAACCGGAAGTCGATGGGCAGCGAGTCGATGGCGCGCAGCACGTCATCCGACAGCAACCGGTCGAAGAAGTACTGCTCGGGGTTGGCCGCGAAGTCCGTGGCGTCCCGGCTGACGAAGCGCTCGTGAACGGCCTCGCGCTCCACGCCCTCCACCACCGTGCGCTCCTTCACCTTGCGCCGATAGCGGTTGATGAAGGTGTTGGTGAGGATCTTGAACAGCCAGGCCTTGATGTTGGTCCCGCGTTCGAACTTGTCGAAAAAGCGGTAGGCCCGCATGCAGGTGTCCTGCACGAGATCCTCAGCGTCGCGCTCGTTCTTCGTCAGGCGCAGCGCGGCGGAGTAGAGCGGGTCCAGGTGGGCCAGGGCCAGCTCCTCGAATTCCTGCTTCGTCCGGTTTGGTTGCCTGAAGTCCAACATGTCCCGCCTTCCAAGGGCCTGAATTTATAGGCGAATGCGTCGTTGTCTGCCCATCAATGTATGCACGGGAACAGAGTGGTCAACAACGCTTTCCGCCTCCCTTGCCGTTCGCACGGCTGCTCCTAAAGGCTGGATACATTCGGCGGCAACGTTTATTCCCAACAGCCGCCTTGGGGAGGTAGGAGTCCAGGCGACCCTACCTCCCATGGTGTACCAGGGTACGGGCTTGAACTACTTGGCCTTGGCGCCGAGGGCGTCCATCAGGGGCACGTAGGTGTAGCCCATGTCCTTGGCGACGGCCTCGTAGGTGATCTTGCCGTCGTAGGTGTTCATGGCGCGAGCCAGGGCCTTGTCGGACTTGACGGCCTCCACCAGGCCCATGTCGGCGATCTTCTTGGCGTAGGGGCGGGTGGTGTTGGTGAGGGCGAAGGTGGAGGTCTGCGGCACGGCGCCGGGCATGTTGGCCACGCAGTAGTGGACCACGTCGTGCACGGTGTAGGTGGGGTTGTCGTGGGTGGTGGGCTTGCAGGTCTCGATGCAGCCGCCCTGATCCACCGCCACGTCCACCACCACGGAGCCCGGCTGCATCTCCTTGATCAGCGCCTCGGAGACGAGCTTGGGCGCCTTGCCGCCGGGGATGAGCACGCCGCCGATGACGAGATCCGACTCGCGCACGGTGCGGGCGATGGACTCGGTGTCCGAGGCCAGGGTGGCCACGCGGCCCAGGAACACGTCATCCAGGTAGGTGAGGCGCTCGAGGTTCACGTCGAGGATGGTGACCTCGGCGCCCATGCCCACGGCGACCTTGGCCGCGCACAGGCCCACCACGCCACCGCCGATGACGGCGACGCGGCCGCGGCGCACGCCAGGCACGCCGCCCAGGAGGATGCCCTTGCCGCCGTGCGCCTTCTCCAGGCAGGTGGCGCCCACCTGGATGGCCATCTTGCCGGCCACCTCGCTCATGGGCTTGAGCAGGGGGAGGCTGCCGTCATCCAGCTGCAGCGTCTCGTAGGCCACCGCGGCGGCCTTCTTCTTCACCAGCGTCTTGGTGAGCTCGGGGTCCACGCCGGCCAGGTGGAAGTACGTGTAGATGATCTGGCCGGGCTGGATGCGCTCGTACTCGGGGGCGATGGGCTCCTTGACCTTGACGATCATCTCCGAGCGCGACCACACCTCGTCCGCGCTCTTGACGAGCTGCGCGCCCACGCGCTGGTACTCGGAGTCCGGGATGCCAGAACCGACGCCGGCATTCTGCTCGACGAGAACCGTATGGCCAGCGCTGGTCAGCGCACGCACGCCCGCGGGCACCATGCCGACGCGGTACTCACGGGTTTTGATCTCCTTGGGAACTCCGACGATCACGACGTGCCTCCAGGGGAAAAAAGCGGGCGGACCATACCAGCGGATCTCCCGGAATCAAGGCAGCCCCCCGAGCGCGGCTCATGGCTCCAGCAAGCAGGAGAGCGTGGCGCGGCGCGGCGAGCCATGACGCAGGGCGGCTAGGGCGAGCGCCTGGGCAGACAGGCAATCATCGAAGGGAAGCGGCGGCGATGGTAGTTAACGAAGGCATGACGTCGGGCCCCAAGTTGCTGTTCGCTGATTCGAAGGGCCGGGTGATGGAGCACCCGTCCCTGATTGCCACCCTGCGCAGTGGGGAGGAGCTCGTTCCGCCGCAGGATCGGCCCATACCGCTGCCCTCCGCGGGGCGGCTCGTGCACCTGCCTGGCCGGCTGCCGGTGGGGCTGCACCCGGAGACGGGCGAGCTGGAGCTGGTGCGCGAGATGAAGGTGGGCGGGAAGACCTTCGTGCCCAACGCGGTGGGAGCGCTGCTGCCGCCGGGCTACACGCGCACCTTCCTGCCAGGAGAGGTGAAGGGAGACGGGCCCATTCTTCCGCAGTGGGCGTATACGGCGGCGGCCTGGGGCAAGGACGGGCCGGTGGCGTGGGCCATCCACACGGACACGCGCAGCCACTGGGAGCCGGAGAAGTACTCGACGCCGGAGATGCGTTCGCTGGTGGACAGTCACATGGCGCGCTTCCCGGGCAGCCGGGTGCTCAAGCAGCTCAAGACGTGCGCGCTGCTGTACCGGTGCTTCACCTCGCAGAACACGTTCTACGTGCGAGACGAGGCGGCGATCCCCGCCTCGGTGATGTGCAACGCGCGCTGCGTGGGCTGCATCTCGGATCAGCCGGAGGACGGACCGCCGGCCTCGCACGAGCGCATGGAGGATGGGCCCTCGGGGGAGGAGATGGGAGCCATTGGCCTCTACCACCTGGAGCACGCGCCGGGCCGGACGATGGTGAGCTTCGGCCAGGGCTGCGAGGGCGAGCCGCTCACGCGCTACAAGGCCATCGCCGAGGCCATCCGCTACATGCGGGCGCGGACGGACAAGGGCTCGATCAACATCAACACCAACGCGAGCCTGACGCACGGGTTGGCGGCGCTGTTCGACGCGGGGCTGGACGCGGTGCGCGTGTCGCTGAACTCGGCGGTGAAGGAGCTGTACGAGGCCTACTACAAGCCGGTGAAGTACACGTGGGAGGACGTGGAGGCGTCGATCGCGCTGGCGCGGGAGCGGGGCGCATACCTGGCGTTGAACCTGTTGCTGTTTCCCGGCGTCACCGATCGCGAGGGCGAGGTGCAGGCCCTGGAGCGGCTGGTGAGCAAGTACCAGGTGGATCAGGTGCAGACGCGCTCGCTGTGCATTGATCCGATCCAGTACCTGGAGGTGGCGCGAGGCCGGGGCGCGGGGGGCGAGCCCGTGGGCATCCGCACGCTGCTCAAGCGCCTGAAGGCGGCGCGGCCCGGGCTGATCATCGGCAACTTCGCGCGAGGGCTGGACGAGCGGGACAACGCCGCGGGCCCCGCGTAGGGCGCACGGCCCACCCATGGTTTAGAGCCGAGCCCCCCGCAAATAGCGAGGCGCTACCCATCCCCCGACGGGTAGCGCCTCGCCCTCCGCACAAATTGTCCAATCGGGAATTCCAGCAAAAGATGGAGGCCCGTGAAACGCGGCCTATCTAGGATAAATGCCGGGGGATTGCAATATGAACGTCTGAGCAGTGCCTGCGCGTCCTCTGGCCCCACTTCCCGGCCCGCACATGGCGACGCGCCACCCGGTCGGGGCTCGGGTGGCGCTCGCTCTAACGACGTTCCGCGTTCTGCAATAGGTAAGAGCCCGTTGACCGCGCAGTGATGCGCCGAAGCTGACGCGTCACTTCTTCATGTAGCCGTCGGTGAGCGTGTTCAGGAAGGCGACGATGTCATCGACCTCCTGGTCCGTCAGGCCGATGTTGCCCACCGTCTCGTCCATGTTGTCGAGCATCTCGGGCGCGGGCCAGCCGGCCTCCGGCACGTCACGCGTGTTGTAGAAGGCCACCACCGAGCGCAGGTCCTTGAAGTACCCGTTGTGCATGTACGGCGCCGTGAGGGCGATGTTGCGCAGCGTGGGCACCCGGAACTTGCCCTGCTCGGTGTCCGATCCGAGGATGCCGCCGAGCCCGTGGTCCACGTAGCTCTCGCCCGCCGGGTTGTACGGAGGCGGCACGCGGTAGAAGGGGTTGTGCGGGTTCCTCGGCACGCCGATGTTGTTGTAGTTGAAGTTGGTGAACAGCGGCCTGCTGCCACCGCTCGGGTGGCAGTCGCCGCAGTCGGCCCGCTCCGGATCGTTGAAGAGATCCAGGCCTCGCTGCTCCTGGGCCGTCAGCTGGACCTTGCCCTGCAGGTAGGCGTCGTACTTCGAGGTGAAGGGCGCGAAGAACGGCGTGCGCTCGAACGCGGCGATGGCCTGGACCGTCGAGTCATACGCCGTGTCCACGTCGTCGAACGCCGTGTCTCCGAACACCTTGCGGAAGAGGTGCGCGTAGGACGATTGGCTGATCTTGTTCACCACGCTGGCCTTGTCCGGGTTGTTCATCTCCACCGGGTTGAGCAGCGGCAGCCTGGCCTGATCCTCCAGGCTGGAGACGCGGCCATCCCAGAACAAGCCGCCCACGTAGGGGTGTCCGCGGAGCGGGTTGAACTGGAAGCGCGGGGCGAACTGCACATACGCCGCGCTCGGCGCGTTGCGGCTACCGAAGAGCCCGGGCACGGCGCCCTGGGACGTGGGGAAGCGGTGATCCGGATCCGTGAAGCCGGCGGACGGCAGGTGGCAGCTTGCGCACGACTGGCCCGCGGGGTTCGACAGGTCGGTGTCAAAGTAGATCTTGCTTCCCAGCTCCTCCAGCTTGGCCTGGGCCTCTTTATCCGAGAGCCTGGCTTCACTGACCGCCAGCGTGGCGGACGTGCTGTTCTGGGAGGGGGACTCTGACGCGGCCGGCTCTCCACCGCAGGCCGTCATCGTGAGGAGCGTGAGGAGACTCGCGGAAGGAAGCAAAAGCTTTGATGTCATAGCTATCCCGGTTTATTCGATTTCAGGTGAAATCGAATAAAACGCTGATAGCAGATAATGAAACCTTAAGCCAGCACCAATCGCTGTCTCGGTGCTGCCACGGCCCATGCTCGCGCAGCCCACTGCGAGTGCTTGGGGATTGCTGAATGCAATCACTAGTCCACGCAGAGGTGGTTGACGGTGCAGCGCTCTGGTCCAGAGTTCAGGTCCAGCGTGTAATCCGCCGGGCAGTGGGGGGGGGCCTTGAGGTGTACTGTCTTGGGGCAGCAGGTGGGCATTGTCTCGCACCCCCCCGTGGGGAGCGCGCGATAGCAGATGCCAGCACAGTCTGCCGAGGCTGGAGGCTGCGCGGGAGCGGCCTCGGGCGCGGGTGCGGGAGGCGGACGCTCCGCGTCACGAGTATTGCTGCACCCCAGCATGCTCAACCACGCCAGTGCTACCACTCCACTCCAGATCGCGCGCTGTGTTTGCATGGATGCGAGTGTGTTGCCAGGGATTGAGCCGTCAAGAATTGAAACGGCGGGGGGAACACACGCGATCGTGTCTCCCCACCGCCGTGACACTGCTGGGCCCGGGCTTACACCCGGTCCCCGTTGCCGCGGATCAAACTAGTTGGTCGTGCAGACGCCCTTCGAGTTGGACCACTCCTTCTGCACCACGTAGGAGGTGGTGCCGACCGTGATGGTGGCCTGCGAAGCGTTGCAGATGTCGCCGATCTCGCCGTAGGTCGGATCGTACCAAGCCAGGGGCGGGGCGTAGTCAAGGGCCAGGCCCACGGCCGGGTCCGTCGTCGCCTCGACCAGCTCGTGGGAGGACACGGAGGTCAGGTTGTTGACGCGCTGCGAGTTGCTGCCGCAGCCGCCGGCGCAGCCGCCGCCCTGGTCCGGGATGATGCCGTAGTTGACGTTCACGCCGTTACGCACGTAGGTGCCGTGGTAGGCGCACCACTGGGTGCAGGACGCCGAGCCGCTCGAGTCAACGACCGTGACGCCCGAGGGGAAGTGCACCGGGTAGTAGTTGCTGCCGTTCGGCTGCGGGATCACGCCGGCGGTGAACAGGCGGTTGAGCTCGGCCTGGACCTGCGCGTCGGTATAGGTACCGGTGGTCTTGGTGTCGACGTACGGAGTTCCGCGCGTGCCGGTGCCGATGCCAGAGTACTGGCCCAGCAGGGTGGTGTAGATGGTGGAGGAGGCCGGGATGGCCGAGTAGAAGCTGTTCAGGTTGCTCTGGTAGGCAACGCTGGAGTTCCAATACACCGGGATGACGTTGACGTGAGTCAGCACCGGGCCGCCGTAATAGTTCAGGTGCGCAGCAACCTGAGCCGTCCGCGTGTTCGCCTCATCGCCGGGCTGAGTCTTCTTCATCACGTGGATGCGGCTGCCGGGCTGCTGGACCGCATCGGCCTGATCGACATCGTCCATCGCGCCGCCGCAAGCAGAGGCCAGGGCCAGGACGCCAACGCTCGCAACGAGGTGCTTCTGGAACAGACGCTTCATGGAAACTCCTGGAAACGGGGGATTGGGGTGAAGCGCGGGCTTTATAGAATTTGACGCAACGCTGTTGCAAATTAAAAACCTCTCCTTTGGGGAATAATCAGGCATGCCATGAATGAGGGAACTCTCATTTAAAGGCGTGTCTTGACTGGATTGATTTGTGCTGCAGGAGTGACGCAAGGAGATGAAGTCCGGCGGCGGCGGCGCAGCGCACACCGAGGCCGCGGGCCGGCGAGCGGAGCCGGCGCGGCAGTGGCCATCAGACAGGAAGGGGGTGCTGCGTGGAGTTCGGCGCGGCGCTCACGGGGCGCCTGGCGCTCACTCCTGGCTGGGCGCGGGCCCCAGCTCCTTGGCCACCAGGCTGCTCATCACCGCGTCCTTGGGGACGTAGCCGTCCGCCCCGGCCTCGCGGCAGATGCGCTGCAGCTCCTCGACGTTCTCTCCTGAACAGAGCAGCACCTTGATGCCTCGGAACAGGCTGTTGCTCTTGATGAAGCGGCAGAACTGCTCGCCGTTCACGTTCGGCATCCGCACGTCCAGCAGCACCAGGTCCGGCCGGGTCTGCTTCTTGAGGATGATCTTCGTCGCCTTGTCCGCCGTGTCCGCCACGTGGACCTCGAAGCCCTTGGTCACCAGGTCCGCTTCGATGATCCGCGCCGTCATCTCGCTGTCGTCCACGATCAGGATGCGCGGCTTGCGCTTGCCGGGGGCCTGGGGGCCAGCGGCCGGAAACCCCGCGGCCGGGCTCGCGGCGGGCGCCGGAGAGGCGCTGGGAGCCGGGGCCGCGGCTGGAACGGGGGAGGCCGGGGCCACTGGAGTCACCGCGGGCGGCCCGATCAGCTTGATCACCCCGTCGAGCACCGCCTCCAGGCCTCCGCCCTTGAGGATGTAGCCGTCCGCTCCCGAGTTACGGGCCTTGGTGGCCAGATCCTGCTCCGGGATGTCCGAATAGAGGACCAGCTTGGAGGTCACCTTCTTCTGGCTGCGCAGGTACTCGACGACGTCGTCACCGAACATCTCCGGCATGTTGACGTCCATCAGGATCAGCGCGAAGGGGCCCTCGGTGAGCTTCTGCTCGAGGCTCGCCAGATCCATCGCGCCGCTTGCCTGGTAGCCTGCCGCGGTGAGCGCCCGCACGGTGAGCTCCACCAGCATCGGGCTGTCGTCGATGACCAGTACTCGGGACATCTGCCTCCTCAAGAATCCTGAAACAACCCTACACTGTTGAGGCGTGGGGGACCATCGAAACGGCATGCAGGCAGGCGGGCGAGCAAGTCCCCTTGACCCGTTTTGAGCGCCTCCGGATACTTTGTCGCCTTGAATTCGACTCCCCTCCAACGCGCTCTCCGGATCGCGCCCGATCGGGCCGTCACCGCCCAGGCCCGGCCAGAACAAGAGTTCTTCTGCTTCCGCGTCGGCGGCTTGCGGCTCGGCGTGCCCAGCGAGAACGTGCTCGAGGTGCTGCGCGCGGGGCTGCTGACGCCGCTGCCTCGGGCGCCGTCGTTCCTGCTGGGCGTCACCGGCCACCGCGGCGAGGTGCTCCCCGTCGTGGACCTGCTGCGCTTCCTGGCCAAGGGCGAGGCGCACCTCATGCCGCGCACCCGGATCTTCGTGGGCGTCAGCGGCAGCTACGTGGCCGGGGTGGTGGCGGACACGGTGCTGGGGCTGCGCCGCATCCTCGTCTCGGACATCCTGCCGCCCCCGATGGGCGCGGACGCCGCCACCGAGCACATGCTGGGCGTCGTCGCCGGGCCCACCGCCGAGGAGACCATCAACCTGCTGAACTTCTCCAAGCTGCTGCAGACGGCGCGGCAGCGGGCGGTGGCGCGATGATGGACGAACAGACGCGCGCCGAAGAGGAGGTGGACATCCTCTTCTTCGCCATCGGCGAGCACCTGTACGGCACGGATGCCTCGCAGGTGCTGCGCATTGATCGCTCGCTGCCGGAGGATCTCTCCCGGCCGGAGCTGGGGGCGCTCCACCGCGGCGGACGCGCGCTCGTGTTCGCCACCTCCGAGGGAGAGGCCCACCTCAAGGTGGATGCGGTGCGCGGCGTGCGCCCCATCCCCGTCTCGGATCTGCGGCGGCTGCCGCCGGCCGTGAACGCCGCTCGCTTTACCATTGGGGCGTGCCTGGATCAGGCCCGCCTCGTGTTGCTCATCGATCTGGTCGAAACCGCAAAGACGCAAGAAGGAAGGCACTGACAGCAATGGCCCTGGACACCACCAACGACAAGCCCACGAAGGCCCGCGCGGCGAAGAAGCCCGCGGCGTCCAAGACCGCGGCCAAGCCCCAAGGGAACGGCAACAGCCTGTCCCTCAAGCCCCTCTCCGACACGCTCAAGTCGGTGCTGGCCGGCAACCTCCAGGCCCGCGTGGCCTCGGAGATCGTCACCGGCGAGATGGCGGAGGTCGCCGGCCTCTTCAACCAGGTCCTCGATCGCTTCTCGGACTCCGAGCACCGCAAGCAGGTGGCGGCGCAGGAGATCGATCAGGCGCTGGACGCGCTCATCGCCCTGGTGCGCGAGGGCGATCTGTCCCGCTGGAACACCACCACCGAGGATCCCCAGCTCGCGCCGCTGCTGGAGGGCTTCGGCAAGGTGATCGAGACGCTGCGCACCTTCGTGCGCGAGATCAACGAGGCGGCCCTGCGCCTGTCCTCGTCCGCCAACCAGGTGCTGGCGGCCTCCACCCAGCACGAGACGTCCTCCACCGAGCAGGCCGCCGCCATCCATGAGACGACGGCGACCATGGAGGAGCTGAAGCACGCCTCGGCGCAGATCGCCGAGAACGCGGGCGCGGTGGCTCGCGTGGCCGAGGAGACGCTGGGTGCGGCGCGCGCGGGCCGTGGCGCCATCGCCGAGTTCATCCAGGCCATGCAGCAGATCCGCAGTGATGGGATCGCCGTGGCGGACTCCATCGCCAAGCTGTCCAAGCGCGTGGAGCGCATCGGCACGGTGGTGGAGGTGATTGACGAGATCGCCGACCGCTCGGACCTGCTGGCGCTCAACGCCGCGCTCGAGGGCAGCCGCGCGGGCGAGGCCGGCAAGGGCTTCTCCATCGTCGCCGCGGAGATGCGGCGGCTGGCGGAGAACGTGTTGGAGTCCACCAAGGAGATCAAGAGCCTCATCACCGAGATCCGCGAGGCCACGGCCAACGCGGGTAGCGCGGCGGAGGCCTCCAAGGTGGCCACCGAGTCCGGCGAGAAGCTGGGCGCCGTGGCGGCGCAGGCCGTCGAGGGCATCCTCGCGGGCGTCCAGGAGACCAGCGACGCGGCGCGCGTCATCAACCTCGCCACCCAGCAGCAGCGCACCGCCACCGAGCAGGTGGTGGCGTCCATGGCGGAGATCGAGGACGTGACACGGCAGACGACTCAAGCGTCGAAGCAGGCCACGGGCGCCTCGGCCGAGCTGTCGCAGCTCGCGGGCCGGTTGGCTGAGCTCATCAAGCGCTTCAAGGCTGACTAGGACAGAGCGGCGGGGAAGGGTCGCCCTCCGGCGCACCCACTCTCCCCGGCGCACCCCTGGCCATGGATACTGAGGCCCTCAAGAAATCCCTCCTGAAGAAGTTCCAGGAGGTCACCGCCGACCGGCTGCAGAAGATCCAGCTCGGGGTCCTCGACCTCGAGAAGGAGACTGCGGCGCAGGCCGCGGACGACGTCGCACGTGAGCTGCACACGATGAAGGGCGAGGCCCGGATGTTGGGGCTCGCCGCCATCGGCCAGCTGGCGCACGCCGCCGAGGACGTGCTGCGCGCCGAGCGCGACGGCAAGACCGCCACCGAGGTGGCCACGGACCTGCTCCTGCGGGCCTGTGACGTCCTCTCGGATCTGATCGAGGATCTGCCGGCCGCGCACACCGGCTCGCAGTCCAGCGAGGACATGGTCAAGGCGCTCGCGGATGCCTCCGGTCATCCGGCCCCGCTCCTCAGCGGGAAGGCTCCGCCCGCAAAGCCCGCTCCCACGCCCGCCGCGCCCGCTGCCACGACGGCGGCTGCGGCCCCGGCGCCGGCTGCGCGCCCGGCGTCTGCCGCTCCGGCCGCACCTCCCCGCGCTGACGAAGAGGCTCCGGCCCCGGCGCCGGGCGCCAAGACGGCCATCGCCGATCGCAGCATCCGGGTGAACGTCGAGGTCCTCGACTCGCTCGGAGTTCTCGCGGGCGATCTGCTCGTGGAGAGCGCGCGGGGACGGCTCCGGGGACTGGAGACCGCCCACCTGTTCGAGCGCTTCTCGCTCCTGAGCGATCGCTTCCTCCGGCTGGGGGAAGAGTTCCAGCTCACGCCTGAGCTCCGCACGAAGCTGGAGGGCATCGAGAGCGATCTGCACATGCTGCGCGACGACGCGTTCCGCTTCGTGCGCCGCAACGATGACGGCATCAACACGCTGCACGGCAACCTGGCCAAGATGGCCGACACGGTGGCCGAGGCGCGGCTGGTGCCCCTGTCCACCGTCTTCGACGCCTTCCCCCGCGCGGTGAGAGAGCTCGCGCGCAACCAGGGCAAGGAGGTCGATCTCATCATCGAGAACGCGGACATCGGCGTGGATCGCTCCATGCTCACGGATGTGCGCGACGCGCTGGTGCACCTGCTGCGCAACGCGGTGGACCATGGCCTGGAGTCCCCCGAGGCCCGCCAGCAGCTCGGCAAGGCGCCCGCGGGCCGGGTCCGCATCCGCGTGCGCGCCGACGGCGACATGCTCCACATCGAGGTGGAGGATGACGGCCGCGGCATCGATCCCGACCGGCTGAAGTCGGTCGCCGTCAACCGGCACCTCATCACCCAGGCCCAGGCGGCCGCGCTCTCCGAGCGCGAGGCCGTGGATCTCATCTTCCGCCCCGGCTTCTCCACCCGCGACCAGGTCAGCGAGATCTCCGGCCGCGGCGTGGGCAT
This sequence comes from Hyalangium sp., assembly GCF_045802625.1. Classification (NCBI taxonomy): domain Bacteria; kingdom Pseudomonadati; phylum Myxococcota; class Myxococcia; order Myxococcales; family Archangiaceae; genus Hyalangium; species Hyalangium sp. The sequence goes on from NZ_JBJMQP010000055.1 coordinate 114,252, forward strand.
GGACGTGGTGAAGCGCAAGGTGGAGACGCTGGGCGGCTCGGTGGGCGTCGCCAGCCGCATCGGCCGAGGCACCACCATCTCGCTGCGCCTGCCTCAGTCGCTGGCGTTGATGAAGGTCCTCTTGGTCCGCCTGGGCGACGACGTGTACGGCATCCCCGCCGCGGACGTGGTGGCGGTGACGCGCGTGAAGCCCGAGGACCGGATGGAGGTCTTCGGCACCCTCGCCGTGAAGCACCGGGGCAAGCCGATTGCCCTGGTGGCCATGGGGCCGCTGCTCGGCGTCAACGGTGGCAACCGCATGGACAAGCCGCCCGCCGTCGTGGTCCGCCACGGCGACGACAACGCCGCCCTCGTGGTGGACGGCTTCGTGGACGAGCGCGAGGTGGCCGTCAAACCCTGCGGCGGCGACTTCCTCAAGGGCGCGCCCTTCATCGCCGGCACCGCGGCGCTGGAGGACGGGCGCATCGCCGTGCTGTGTCACGTACCGGACATCATGTCCGAGGTGCGCCGCATGGCACGCCCCGTCACTCAGCAGGCGGCCTCCAAGCGGCTGCGGGTGCTGTTGGTGGATGACTCGCCCATTGCCCGCGCCACCGAGGGCGCGCTCGTCAAGGCGCTCGGCCACTCCGTGGAGGAGGCCCAGGACGGCGAGGAGGCCTATGCCAAGGTGCAGATCAACTCGTATGATCTCATCCTCACCGACGTGCAGATGCCGAAGATGGACGGCTTCTCGCTCACGCGGCGGTTGAAGACGACCCCCGCGGTGGCGCGTATCCCCGTCATCATCCTGTCCTCGTTGGCCGCACCCGAGGACAAGCGGCGAGGATTGGAAGCGGGGGCGGACGGATACCTCGTCAAGGGCGAGCTCGGAGTGGAGATCCTGGCCCAGACGATCGAGCGGTTGACGTGACGGTGAAGGGGAACACTTGCGCATCACTTCAGGGCTCTCATACCGGGTGCTGCTCGTCGGGGGAGGGCTCCGCCTGCTGGCGCGCACTCTCTTTGATAGCGATGCGCTGACGAGCGCCGGAGAGTGCGGCTTCATCGAGGCCCTGGACGTCGTCCAGGCGCAGAGCCCCGATGTGATGCTCATGGATCTCACGTCCGTGGATGCGCTGGACGCCATCGAGCGCATCATGGCCGAGCGCCCCACGCCCATCCTCGCGTTGGATCCAGGCGTGCTGTCTCGCGAGGAGGCCTTCCGGGCGCTGGCGCTCGGGGCGCTGGACGTGGTGGAGCGCCCGGCCACGCCCGGGCCCGAGTTCTGGCACTCCACCGCGCGCCGGCTGACGATGCTGGCGCAGGTGCGCGTGGTGCGCCACGTCCAGGGCAAGCTCAAGCGGCTGGCGGCCCATGACGGCCCCGAGGCGCCTTTCCCCCTGGTGGCCATCGCCGCGTCGCTCGGCGGACCGAAGGCCATCTCCCACGTGCTGCGGGTCATCCCCCGGGGCTTCCCGGCGCCGGTGGCCATCTGCCAGCACATCAGCGAGGGCTTCACCGAGGGGCTGGCGCACTGGCTGTCCACGGAGACGCCGCTGCGGGTGCTGGAGGCCACGCACGAGCAGGTGATGGAGCCGGGCTCGGTCTACATCGCCCCCTCGGGCGCGCACCTGCTGGTGCGCCCGGAAGGAAAGCTGGTGTTGGACCCCCGGCCGCCGGTGCGCGGCTTCCGGCCCTCGTGCGATCTGCTGCTATCCTCGGCGGCGGAGGCGTTCGGGCGCCGCTGCATCGGGGTCATCCTCACGGGGATGGGGCGTGACGGGGCGCGAGGGTTGAAGGAGATCCGTGAGCGCGGGGGGCGGACCATCGCGCAGAACGCGGAGACGTGTGTCGTCTACGGCATGCCGCGCGAGGCAGTGCAGATGGGCGCGGCGGAGGAGATCCTTCCCCTGGATCGGATCGGAGCAACCCTCCTGGAGTGGGTGGAGACGTGCTGAACGTGAGCCAGAAGGCCCTACAACAGCTCGCCGCCCTCTTGCTGGAGCGGGCCGGCCTGAAGATCACGCCCGATGGCTTCCACAGCCTCCGGCTGGCGCTGTCCACGCGCATGCCCGCGGTGGGCCTCACGGATCCCGAGCTCTACGTGCAGCGGCTCCGGGAGGTGGGCGGCGAGCAGGAGCTGCGCGCGCTGCTGCCCCTGGTGACGGTGGGGCACACGGAGTTCTTCCGGGATCCGAAGCAGTTCCGCGCGCTGGAGCGCTTCATCCTCCCGCAGCTGCTGGCCAAGGCGCGGCGGGAGCTGCGCAAGGTCTTCATCTGGTCCGCCGGGTGCGCCACGGGCGAGGAGCCCTACAGCATGGCCATGGTGATGTCCGAGCTGGGCGCGCTGCCCACGGAGGTGGACATCTGGGCCACGGACCTGAACCTGGCGGCGGTGGAGAACGCCAAGCAGGGGCGGTTCTCGGTGCGGCGCGCGGGGGGCATCGCCTCTGAGCGGCTCGAGCGCTTCTTCAAGCCGGTGGAGGAGGGCATGGAGGTCCAGCCCCACGTCCGCGATTATGTGCGCTTCGAGGGGTTGAACCTCGCGGCGCCGTCCTTCGATCACGTGGTGTCGCCGGGCTCGCTGGATCTCATCCTCTGCCGCAACGTCATCATCTACTTCGATCTGCCCACCATCCGCGCGCTGATGGACCGCTTCCTGAGCGCGCTGCGTCCGGGCGGGCTGCTCTTCCTGGGGTACTCGGAGAGCCTCTTCAAGGTCTACGATCGCTTCGAGATGATCGAGGTGGATGGGGCGTTCGTCTACCGGCGGCCCGTGGCGACGGATCCGAAGATCCGGCTGACCCTGCCGCCCGTTCCAGCTGCCGCGCCGCTGACGACCCCGGTGCCCATGTCGGGCTCGGCGCTGCCGCCGGCTTCGTCCGTGGCGGGTATGGCCCGCCCGCGCCCGCTGGAGAGCACCCCGAGCCAGGGGGGGCCCAAGGCGGCGGTGGACCCGATGATCGCCATCCGCGAGCGGCTGGCGGCCAACGCGAAGACCAGCACCTCCACCGAGTCCCGGAACCCCGCCGATCCGAAGCGGCCCACGCGCCTCACGCTGGAGATGCCTCCGGTGGGCTCAGCCGAGCCGCGGGTGCTGCGCACCACCGAGGTGCCCGGGGGCGCCAAGGCGCTGCCGCCCGCCGAGCGCCTCAACCTGGCGATGCGGAAGATGATGCAGAGCGACTTCCCCGCCGCGATTCGCGACGTGGAGAAGCTGCTGGTGGACGAGCCGGGCCACCTGGACGGACTGCTGACCCTGGGCAACCTCTACTCGCTCACGGGCCGCGCCGTGGAGGCGCGCGAGGCCTTCGCGCAGGCGCTCGCGCGAGAGCCGCTCTGCGTGGAGGCGCGCGTGTTCGGCGGGGTGGCGGCGCTCCAGGCCGGGCAGTTGGCCGAGGCCCGCGCCGAGCTGAGCAAGGCGCTCTTCCTGGAGCCCACGCTGGCCATTGGCCACTACCTGCTAGCGCAGGTGCAGGAGCGCACCAAGGACCGTGACGGGGCCCGGCGCAGCTACCGCAACGCCATCGCGCAGCTGCGCTTCCCCCAGCGGCCGCTCGCGGGCCACTACCCGGACATCCCTGACTCACCGGAGGCGATTGCCCAGGTGGCGCGCTACGCGCTCGCGGCGCTGGAGGAAAACGGGCACTGATCAGTCCATGGTGCCCTTCACGTCCGCCAGGCTCTTGCTCGGATCGAGCACCGCGCCGAACTTCTTCTGCAGGTAGGACTTGGCCTGGCCGCGCAGCAGCATGCCCGGGTCGGTCCCCTCGCCCTGGATGGCCTTGTCGGTGATGACGAAGCTGGCATCCAGGTTGATGCCCATCACCTTGCCGTTGAGCTTGGCGCCGTCGCCGGACCAGTCGGACTTCACGCCGTACTTGGTGCCCCAGTACTGAAGGAGCTGCTCGACGCGCTTCTTCGCCTCGTCCTTTGGCAGGGTGTGGGAGACCTCGAACTTCATCGTGCCCATGAGCTGGCTCCTGAGTGGCAGTGTCCTTCTCGCCGGTTTAATGACGACCGGGCGGGAATGGAACCGCTGAGTGGCCTCCGGACGCGTGGAAGTCAACAGCGCGCTACTCCTTCGGATACAAAGTGGCTGGGACGACCTGGGGAGTGGGCTAGCTTGCCCACTGGATTTCCGCCCGGAGGAGTCTCGATGCGCATCCTGGTCGCTGACGAGTTTCCCAAGGTCCACCTCGAGTCCCTGCGAGGGCTGGGGCTGACCGTCGACTTCCGGCCCGGCCTCAAGGGGGACGCGCTGGCCGAGGCGGCCACGGACGTCTCCATCCTGGTGGTGCGCAGCACGGAGGTACCCGCGAAGGTGTTCGAGGTAGCCCGGGGCCTGTCCCTGGTCATCCGCGCGGGCGCCGGGGTGAACACCATTGACGTGAAGGCGGCCAGCGCCCACGGCGTGTTCGTGGCCAACTGCCCGGGGCAGAACGCGATCGCGGTGGCGGAGCTGACGTTCGGGCTGATGCTGGCGGTGGATCGCCGCATCCCGGACAACGTGGCCGCGCTGCGCCAGGGCGTCTGGAACAAGAAGCGCTTCTCCCAGGCCCGAGGCCTCTACGGGCGCACGCTGGGCCTCGTGGGCCTGGGCGCCATTGGCACGGCGGTGGCCGAGCGGGCGCTGAGCTTCGGGATGCGGGTGGTGGGCTACTCGCGCTCCTTCACGGCCGAGCGGGCCAAGGCGCTGGGCATCGAGCGCGCGGAGAGCCTGCTGTCCCTGGCGCGGCAGTGCGACGTGCTGAGCGTGCACGTGCCGGCCTCGGGAGACACGAAGGGGATGGTGTCCCGGCAGGTGCTGGCGGCGCTGCCGGATGGGGCCGTCTTCATCAACACCAGCCGCGCGGACGTGGTGGACCCCGAGGCGCTGCTGGAGGAGGCCCGCCGCGGGCGGCTCTTCGTGGCCACGGACGTGTTCCCGGACGAGCCCAAGGGAGGCGAGGCCTCCTTCCAGAGCGAGCTGGGCAAGCTGCCCCAGGTCTACGGCACGCACCACATTGGCGCCTCCACCGAGCAGGCCCAGGACGCCATCGCCCGGGAGACGGTGCGGCTGGTGGATCGGTTCCTCAACGAGGGCGTGGTGCCCAACTGCGTGAACATCGCGGAGAAGACGCCGGCGCGCTACCAGTTGATCGTCCGGCACCACGATCGCGTGGGTGTGCTGGCCAACGTGCTGGACGCCGTGCGCCAGGCGGGCATCAACGCCCAGGAGATCGAGAACACGATCTTCGAGGGAGCCCATGCCGCGTGCTGCAAGATTCAGCTCGACTCCCGGCCACCGGAGGAGGTGCTGGAGCGTATCCGCTCTCGCGCCGAGGAGATCATCTTCGTGGACCTGGTCGAGCTGCGCGCCTGAGCGGCCAAAGCGAAAAATCGATGCAAGAGTGTCTCGGTTGCGCTCTTCTAGGCGCACACGAGGCTGGATCTTGAGGAGTGCTTGAGTGTCACACCTGAGAAGCCTGAGCTGTCTCTCCGTTGCCATCGCCGCTCTCTTGTTGCCCGGCGCCACCCGGGCGCAGTCCCAATCGACGCCACCTCCGGCTCCTGCGCCCGCTCCCGCGGATCAGCAGCAGGCAATGCCTCCGCCACCCTCCGACTCGGGTGCTCCGCAGCAGACCCAGACCACGACGATTCAGGCCACGCCGGATACGCAGCAGCCGGCACCGCCGCAGGCTCGGCCGAATGATGCGCCCGTGGTGCCTCCCAATCCGGACTCGCTGCGCACCCGGGAACAGCCTCCGCTGACGGAGAATGGCGTTCAGCCCCAGTACGCTCCGACGCCTCCGCCACCACCCGAGGAGAGCGGGGCGATGCTGGATGGCCGCCCTCGCCAGGGCCCCTTCCTGTCGGGCCCGGGCAGCCTGACGTTCGTGCTCCACCACACGATCCTGGGCGCCATGGGCGGCCTCTTCACCCAGGGCTTCGCGCGTGACTTCAACATCGACAAGGACTCGCGTGAGGCGATGCTCGCGGGCACCTTCATCGGCGCGGGCCTGGGCTTTGGCGCCTCCGCGTGGTGGCAGTTCAACAACTGGGTGGATCGGCCGATGGCCTACTTCGGAATCGCCAACTCCGTCGTCGGCGGCATGTTCCTGGGGGGCTTCATGGATCTGCTCGCGGATGACCGGGACGTGCTGGCGTGGTCCTCGTTCGCCGGCGCGGAGCTGGGCGCGTGGCTCACCGCCGTCGTGGGTGGCGGGCAGCTGCCGGTCAACCACGGCCTGCTCATCTCCTCCGGGGCCGTGTGGGGGCTGGCCTCCACCGCGCTCCTGCTGGCCATGATCGAGTTCTCGGGGACCGATATCCCTGGGAAGACCTGGGCGGACGCGCTCTTGATGGCGCCAGGCATCGGCGCGGGGGCGATGGCCATCGCCACCATGCGGTACAACCCGACGTCCGGGCAGATCCTCCGAGCCGACATGTTCGGAGCGGGAGTCGGCGCCGCCGTGCTGCTGCTCTCCGGGCTGGTGCTGGGAGGCTTCGATCAGCCCACGCCCTACGTGCTGTCCTTCCTGGGCGCCGCGGGAGCCATCACCACCGTGAGCCTGCTGTGGGAGGAGAGCGTGGATCGCACGGCCGTTCCGTCAGGCTCCGGCTACCGGTACCAGTCGAAGAAGGCCTACAAGGGCTACTGGTAGCCGCCCGCACGGAGAGCAGACGAGCGGCCGTGGTGGCAGGGAGGGGAGGGCGGCCCCACCTTCTCCCTATATGGCTCGAGTCCTTCCGTTTCCTGCTCTCCTGTCGACCCTGGGGACCCATCTCGAAGCGGACGGTCCCTCGTCTCGCGGTGTTCCCCAGCCCGCGCATGTCCGGCCGCTGCTCGAGGCGCCAAACCCAGACGCCGAGCTGGGGCGCTGGCGCGCCTCCGGGGCGGTCCTCCGGGATCCCCGGCCCGCCCTGTATGTCGTGGAGCTTCACGGCCCGGCGGGAAAGCTGAGCGGGCCTCCCGTGCGCTTCCTCCTGTGCTCGCTGCGGCCGGATGCCGCGCTGCCGCTGGAGCATGATCCCTATCGCCCGCGCTCGTGGTGCGCGGAGCCCGCCGTCACCCTGGCCGCGGACGATCACGGGGTGCTGCGAGCCCTGCTGGCCGAGGCGGCCGAGCGTGCCGCAGTGGTGTGGCAGGGAGACTTCCGGGGCTCTCGGCTGGTGCTGCGGCGCATTGAGCCGTCGGCGATCTCCAAGCGGCTCCAGGCCGTGCTGGATGAGGCGCCCATGCGGCCCCTGGCGGCGCTCGACGAGCAGCACCCCACGCTGGCCGCGGTGGTGCCGCTGTCGGATCCGGGGCTCCAGCTCGAGCCGATCCACCGGGCGCTCAAGGGGGTGGACACGTTCAAGGAGGAGACGTTCCTCACGCTCGTCGCGGCGTACGCACGCGTCTATGAGCTCGACGAGCCGCTGACCTCTCCCCGAGGGCTGGCCGCCGCGCGCGAGCGCCTGGCCACGCTGATCTCGGGCCACCACGCGGTGCTGCTGGTGATGCCGGAGGGGCGGGGGAAGATCCTCCGCTTCCGGCAGGGGTTGGATCTGGCGCACCTGAAGGGAGCGCCGCGCAACCCCACGCTGCGGAGCCTGGACTTGGCGCTGCTCAACGCGCTGGTGCTGCGCACGGTGCTGGGCATCCGGGATCCGGAGGACGCGGGGCATCCGCAGGTGTTCCCGGTGCGGGAGCTGGAGGAGCTGGTGAAGGGCGTCGAGTCGGGGCTCTACCAGGCGGGCTTCGCGCTCAACCCTCCGCCGATCTGGGAGGTGCGCGCGGTGATGGAGGCGGCCGCGACGCTGCCTCCGAGGACGCTCCGGGTGGAGCCGCTCCCGCCGGCGGGGCTCTTGTTCCTGGATCCGGAGGCTTAGCGACGTCAGGTGCGGCTCCCGTCCTCGCCATACCTGCTGGAGTGGCCCCGGCACGTGCAGCTCGAGCTGCACCCCGGGGCAGGGGAGACGCTCGACTCCATCTGCGGCGGCGAGCTGCAGGTGCTCCAGCGGCGGACGGGCTACCGCTTCACGTTGGATCCGATCCTGCTGGCGCACTTCGCGGTGTTTGAGGGAGGGGCCCACCGCGGGCGGCTGATCGATCTGGGGACGGGCAGCGGCATCATCCCGCTGGTGCTGGCGAAGCGGCTGGGGCGCAAGGACATTACTGCGCTGGAGCTGCAGCCGGGGCTGTACTCGCTGGCCGAGCGCAACGTGTACCTCAACCGGTGCGAGCAGCAGGTGACGCTGGTGCAGGGGGACTTGCGCCACGTGGAGCAGTTCTTCGCGGCGGGGAGCTTCAGCCACGTGCTGTGCAATCCGCCCTATCGGACGTGCACGCGGGGGCGGAGCAGCCTGACGGTGGAGAAGGCGATCGCGAGGCACGAGGTGGCGTGCGCGTTGCCGGACGTGGCGCGAGCGGCGAGGCACCTGCTGGCCTCGAGAGGGGGGCTATGCATGGTGTTCCCGGCGGCGAGGTTCGCGGAGCTGGCGGGGGTGCTGCGGGAGCACCGGCTGGAGCCGAAGACGGCGCGCATGGTGCACCCGCGGGCGGATCGCCCGGCGAAGCTGGTGCTGCTGCACGCGGTGAAGGGCGGGCGCGCGGACCTGACGGTGCTGCCGCCGCTGGTGCTGCACGCGGAGGACGAGCACGCGTTCACCGAAGAGGTGAGCGCGATGGTGGAGTGAGGGATAGGAGCGGTGTAGTGCATTGGCGGGATCGGTAGTTCTGCGCACCACATTGGCGATTACTGGGTGCCACGCCACATCAAACGCCGGCATGTCCCCAACTTGGGCGCATTCACGCCCTTTCTGCGCTCGCCAAGGGTCTGCTCCTACTGGGTGTCTGCTCCTGCTGATTGAGCACTTCCGCGGACCCTTTCAGCACTTCGACCGTGACCTTCAGTAACACTCCAGTTCCCCTGGCCACACTACCCACCAGATTCTCTAGAGGTTGTCAGACGCTCAGGGTTAGATGCAGACCTGGAGCGCCAACAAAGAAGGAAGGTAGGCCGTCGTGAATGTTCACGGTATTGACGAGATCGAACCGGTACTATTAGGGTCCGTGAATGTTCACGGAGACGAATCAATGGACGCTACGGCACTGCAGCGACAAAACCGACGCATCGAGCGATTGAAAGCTCAGGGCGTGACCCGTTCAACTGTGTTGGTGCATCAAGAATGCAAGCCCGCTCTTGAGAGTTTGCGCCTCCACTTCCTCGATCCGATGAAAGCTGACGCCCTAGCTGCAATGGCACGTCATCTTCAGGACAAGAAGACGCCAACCAATGTCGCTCAGGTGCGCCAATTGAGCCCGTTTCGATATCCGGGGGGGAAGACATGGCTTGTGCCCGAAGTTCGCAAGTATCTGATGGTAGCCAAGCGCAAGCCTTCAGTGTTTGTTGAACCGTTCGCAGGTGGAGCTATGGCGGGACTGACAGCCGCGTTAGAAGGACTGGCTGAGCATGTTTTTCTGTGCGAACTGGATGATGATGTAGCTGCTGTGTGGGCTGCGATCTTTAATGGAACCGATGCAGACGTACGCAGGCTATCCAAGCGCATACTTGACTTCGAAGTGACACTAGAGAACGTGCGTGAGGTGCTGTCTGTCGCGACGACAGACACCATGAGCCGAGCCTTCCGCACCATTGTAAAGAACCGCATGCAGCGCGGCGGAATCATGGCTGCGGGAGCCGGGTTGGTGAAGGCTGGCGAGGCTGGCCGAGGTCTCAAATCCCGCTGGTATCCTGCAACATTGGTAACACGCATCAAGGTCTTACGTGCCTTACGCGAGCGCATCACCTTCGAGCAGGGCGACGGTTTCTTGGCCGTGCGGAAGTTTGCGAATGACTACAATGCCTTCTTTTTCGTCGATCCACCATACACAGCCGGCGGAAAGAAGGCAGGAAAGCGCCTGTACACTCACAATGAAATTGATCATGAAGAGTTGTTTGCCCTCATGGCGGCCGTAAGTGGCTCTGTCATGCTGACCTACGACGATGCACCCGAAGTGCGCAGAATGGCCGAGCGACACGGCTTCCGAGTGGAGCCAGTGCCCATGAAGAACACTCATCACGAAATTATCCGGGAGTTGCTCATTTTGAAGCCTTGAAAACTTTATTCGTGCGTGTGCTGTCCTGAATGACTCGCTTGAGGTTGGAGGTGAAATCGGCCTTGCTCAAGGGTTCCGTAGCATTGAGCGCCCGGCGTGAGTCATCCAATGTGGTGAATATCACCGAGCTGATCATAAGATGTAGCCGTTCATCGAAATCGACCACGAACCACACCACATCCGAATTATCCCTGCGCTCTTGATCGTTGCGAGCGCGCGGATAGGCATCGGCTAGTGTGTTCATGTTGGTGTAGAAGAATCGATCAACGACCACGGCGACCTTCTTGCCCCAACTACGTAGCACTGGTACTTTCACGTCGAGTTGCGGAGCAAGCCGCTTGGGACCACTGCTGCGGTAGTCTGGGCGTCGGCGGCCTACCGGAAATAGCACGGGCGACGGTGCGGCGGCGTAAGCCTCTAACTCAAGGCGCATCTTATTCCCGGAGAAATACAGCGACTGAGTCTCGACGGCGCACCATTCCAACTCGCCCGCGTTCATTGTGGCAGGATTGACCAGAATCCAATCAATTCGGCCAGCCTTCTTGCTTTCTTCCTCGGCTTCCGCCTCCATGTCTGTCGCAACTTCTGGTGCTCGTTGGGCATCCGAGATGTTGCGAAGGAATGGGGTTTCCTTGACTGCCGTGGGATTGGAAGTGTCGAGCATCTTTTCGGAGATCCATACGAAAAGGCTCTTGTCCTCCGCTACAGGTTGAAGAAACCGGAGGGGGCAAAGGGTCACAATCTTATCGCCCGGTACCGGCACTCCGGCGCGTCCATCACCAGGGGCAAATTTGCGGATAGTACAAACGCCGCTGGCCTTGTTGCACCGAGCGCCTGGGATGAGTGTTGATAGGAAAGGGCAGATTGGCGCTCCTGACAGGTCCCCGGTGCGGGTTTGATGGGCTGCCAGCGTCCCACAGCTCTGCCGTTCCTCAGGCGCCATCGTCGTAATGTCTTTGCCAAACAATTCAGCTATTCCGTAGCGAGTAATCGGAGCACGGGGCATGTGGAGAGTCTCTATGTAGGTGCGTGTAAGGATAGACTTGGCATGGTATCTTACCAGTCAGGACGCACAACAGATCGCATGAGGCCAGCTATACCCAGTGGTTCCTCCACTTGTAGGCAGATCTAGAAGGGATGTTGCCGCCCTTCACGTCCCGGTGGACGGCTCCTTGGGCATGCAGCGCTTGGAGCGCCCGCGTGAGCTGGGCCAGCATCCGCAGGACCTGCGCGGAGCTGGGGGCGTGCTGAAGGGCCCACTCGTACAGCGGCACTCCGTCTATCCACTGCATCACGAGAAACGGGTGCTGCGTGCCGCCGTAGGACCGCCACTCACCGGAGTCCAGCAGGCGCGGCACACTGGGGTGCTCCAGGCGGGAGAGCACCATCACCTCGCGCTCGAGTCGCGGATCTCCTGGTTGCAGGGCCAGCTTGAGCGCCACGGGGCCGGCCTGCTCCTGCCCGATTCGCACCGCCCGATACACCGTCCCGTTGCCCCCTTGCCCCGCCCAGGCCACCACGCGCCAGGACCCCACCTCCATCCCAGGGAGCAGCAAGGCCAGGTCTGATGCGTTCTCGGGTGTGAGCGATTGGGCGAGGCAGCCTCGTGAGAGCGCGGCACGGTGCGGCAAAGCTCCGCCCTTCGGCTGAGAGCCGTGGGTATAGAGGCCTGTGGCGGCTCGAAGCGGAGGGAGGGCCGGCGAGCCCTTATGCGGGAATGAGGCGCGTCTCCTGCCTGCGACCATGGACGAGGGTGTCGCGAAGCAGCTCGCACGCGCGTGCCCACTCC